>JAJYIN010000013.1:0-17321 GCA_021790075.1 Actinomycetes bacterium
TCCTGCTGGGCCTGGTGACGCTCTGGCTGCTGACCGGGTTCGCGCTCGACCGCCTGTCGTTGATTAAGAAATAGGCCCGCCCCGGCACCGCCTCTCTTGCCGCCGCCGGCCAGCGTCCGCCCTGGCGGCGCCGCCACCGGCCCATGTCAAGCGCCGCCGCCCGCCGCCAGTACCGCCTTCGCTGCGCCGCCACCGGCCCAGCGCCCGGCCCGATGCCCGTTTGCAAGCCCCCCCTTCATCCGCTAGCCTAGTGGCAATGCAGTTGATGCTGCGCATTGTGCAATCCGAGTCTATCGATTGGAGTAATCATGTCCCTAGTACTGGAGAAAGCCCAGGAACTGGCTGACGCGATATCCGTGTCCGACGAGCTGACAAAGCTCCGTTCGGCGGCGGAGAAAGTAGATACCGACGAAAAGGCAACCACGGCCCTGAAGAAATTCCAGGAAAAACAGGAAACCATCCAGATGGCGGCCCGTTCGGGTCTGGAGCTTCCCCCCGAGCGGATGGCGGAAATGCAGACACTGCAGGGCCAGATCCAGCAAATTCCCAGCATCCAGGATTTCGCCCACGCCCAGGGCAATTTCAACGCGCTAATTGACAAGGTGAATGACATTATTGCCGGCGCGGTCATGGGCATCAGCCCGGAATCGGCCCAGTCCGGCCCGCACGAGCATGGCCCCGGCTGCAGCTGCGGCCGCTGACAGCGGCGCTCACCGATTTACCTTGCGGCAGGAGGTGATATTGATTGGCTGAACGACCCAAGATCGATCCCGAGGAGTGCACGGGTTGCGGCATCTGCGTGGACGAATGTCCCACCGAGAGCCTGGAGCTCGACTCCGAGGATGTAGCCGTGCTGGCGAACCCCGGTAGTTGCGACGGCTGCGCCACCTGCGAAGAATCATGTCCTACGGAAGCCATAACCATGGCGGACGAGGGCTGAGAGTTTCCAATAGCTGGACAAAAGACTCCTCCCACCTGCTGGTCACGAACGACACGCCCAGGCGGGAGGAGTTTTGCTTTGCTTATCCGAAGAGCCTAGCAGGACGAGCTGCACTTGCAGGTGCTGGAGCTGCTCTTGCCCGCTTTCCTAATCTTCATGAAAACACCTCCCTAAAAGCCTACGGGTAAATTTCACAGAACCCCGTACCGGTAGCACTGGCAGAGGTCGGGGCTTTTGGCGTTATTATACCCGGCGGCCCTGAATCGACACCCTCCCCGGCAATCCTCGACATGCTCGCAACTGCAATCGAGTTCCTGTAGGGTGGTCCGTGGTTTTCTTTGCCATCCTGCCGCCAGACCCTCCTCAATCGACCCCAGCGGCCGGCCGGCGAAAAAACCGCAGGCTGCCAGGCTGCCGTCTGCCATTACCGCCATCAGGTGGACGCCGCAGGCATATCCGGGCGCCGGTTCGTGGATGGCGCCGCCGTACGAGCGCGCCAGCTGCGGGCCGGCCACGGCGGGTCCCAGGGCCAGGTCGGGGCTGGCGCCCATCCGGCCCGCCGGAGAGGGCACGTCCAGGCTCCATTCCCGCACACCCACGTCCGCCAGCAGTTCCTGCAGCCGGTCGAGGTCTTCGAGGTTGTGGCGGTGGATCATCGTGGCAACCGAAACCTGGATGCCGGCTTCCCGCAGCAGCTTAAGCGCCGCCAGCGACCGGCGGAACGAACCCTCGCCCCGGAGGTAGTTGTGAGCCGGCTCCAGGCCGTCGAGGCTGATCTGGACTTCGGAAAAGCGCAACCGCGCCACCTTTTCCTCGTCGAGCAGGGTGCCGTTGGTCAGCAGGACCGACCGCAGGTCCTTGCCGGCGACGTAATCGTTCAGGGTGTCGAATTCCCGATGCAGCAGGGGCTCGCCGCCGGAAACCATCAGCCTGAGCCCCTGCATGCCCTCGAACTCATCCACCGCGCTGGTCACGCGCTCCAGCGCGAGTTCCTCGTTGGCGGCATTCCCCAGGAAGCAATGCCGGCACGCGAGGTTGCACCTGGCGGTGATGTGAAGCAGCAGGTAACGCAGAGAGGGGACGGGGCTCTGGACCGGATTCAGTTCGCGCCGGGCCGGTCCCCGGCAGAGGACAAGAATGCCCTCCTCCAGGCAGAAGTCGACGAAAGCGGCCTCGTCGCTGCCGGCGGGGAAAGGGACGCCGCCCGCACACCGGCGTAGAAACTCCAGGGCCTCCTGGTTCACTATATAGAGCTCGTCAGTGGCGCGGTTGTAGACGCAGGGTTCCTCCAGCAGCTTGGGGGAACAGTCATCCGAGAGCCTGACGTAACCAGGGCGGCTGCCCTCTTCTGGCAGGCGCTCGCTCACGAATCTATTCCTGACGGGATGGGCCGGCCAGGCCGGACAGCTGCGCCGGGGTGAGCCGCCCCCGTTCCAGCATCAGCCGCAGCACCCGGAAGCAGGAACACTCGAGGTCGTCCTCATGGTCCTCATGGTAGAAATCACAGTCGCGGCACAGAAGGCCGCGCAGGTCTGGCAGGGACAGGCCGCTGCTTCTGTCACCCAGGCGCCGGGCTGCCTCCTCCAGGTTGGGAAAGGGATGGTCTCTAGACATCGGTTCTCCCGTGTTCGAAGTCCTCCTACTTTATCACAGGCGCCATCCGTCCGGCCGCCACAGCGCCTCCCGGCGCCATGTCCGGCGCGTCTCCGGCTCCGCCCGAAGCGCCTTTCCATGATTAACAACATCATGGATATGCCAATATAAAAAAGAAATGTATGTCATTAAGGTAACTACACCGGTTTGGTATAAGGCTGAATCTATTCCATGAGCAAGAGGTTTGACATAATCCCCTCTAATGCAGGTATTTTGGTTCGGTTTATCTCTTAACATTGCGTGCCGCTTTTTTGACGATTTTGTACCTTGACAATTATGAAACTATAGGATTTAATACCCCTGCGGGTAAATTTGAATATGCGCGTAGCGCAACCATTCAACTCGTTTTTATTTGGGCCAAAGGGAGGGCAAAATGGAGGCTCGAGTCTACGCGGGTTGGGCTCCGGCGGGGTACTCCGATTCTGAGAGACGGAGGCGGCCATGAGATGGCTCCTTCGTAAAATCAAGGGTCTGGGCAGTTGGGTGGCACATCTTCCCATTGCTGTCAAGGTCGCTCTGAGCGCGGTGCTGTTGATTTTGATTTTCGGCGGCAGTTACGGCAGCTATCGCGTCTACAGTTACACGCAGAACGACCCCAGTTTCTGCCGCCAGTGCCATACCATGGAGACGGCGTGGGAAAAGTGGTCAACCAGCGAGCACAGCAAGATCGGGTGTCACAGCTGTCACGAAGTCAGTCCCGTAGGCGGTATGGAACTGGTGGCGGAATACCTGATCAACAAGCCAGATATAAATACGAATCACGCATCTGTCAAAGACGAAGCTTGTGAGAAGTGCCACTACAGTGGTGACCCGCAGTGGGTGCAGGTGGAGAACACAGCCGGGCACAAGGTCCACGCCGACCAGCAGAACATCGCCTGCCAGACCTGTCACGGCATGAGGCTGCATAGCTTCACGCCTTCGATTGAGATTTGTGCCGCGTGCCATCCGGACAAGGTCGCCGGGCAGCAGAACTCGATCAAGGTGCCGGGCATGGCGAATCTGCACTGTACCGAGTGCCACCAGTTCTTGCGGGAAGACAGTCCGCTGAGGCCGACCAGGGAAACATGCCTGAGTTGCCACCAGAAGATACAGAGCGGCGTGACCTTCCCGGACAACGGGCCGATGAAGTGGGACTGCCTGCAGTGCCACAAGCCGCACCAGGCCGAGAAGCCGACAGTGGACTGTAACTCATGTCACTCGGCCATCAAGACGGAGGGGCTGCACAGCGCCAAGACGCATTCACAAACGGCCTGCCAGATCTGCCACAAGCCGCACGAGTGGACCGTGACGACCAGGGATCCGTGTCTGTCCTGCCATACGGACAGGGCAAACCACAATCCCGGCCAGGTTTGCGCGGCATGCCATGATTTCAAGGGGCCAAACCCAACATTGGGCGGAGCCGCCCAAAGCCAATACTCGGATCAGGCGGCTCCACCACAGACTTAAGCGGGGAAAGAGGCAGAGCAACACCAGCTTTACGGTCAGCACCGGCTGCCGGCCATAGTCACCCGGCGCGCCGGCAGCGGTGCCGGCCGCAAGCGCAAGGAAAGGTGAGGGTACTATGTGGTACATAGTCGAAAACACGCGGTTCTTCCTTATCAACGCGATCTCCACGACGGTGATCCTGACAGGCCTCACGTTCGGAATCCCCCCGTTCATCAACTGGCTGACAGACAAGATGCACAAGGAAGATTAGCCGGCGCAGGCAAGTTTGAGCGGCTTTTCGCCAGGCCGCGGCACAACTGGCGGAACTGGTAAACGGAAGAGCTCGTCTCTCCTGGAAGACCTCTAAAAACTACGACAGGCCGGGCCCAGAAAGTCCTGCAATACTAAACGATAGCAACTAGATTCGCTAACATACCACGAAAACTAAGAATAGCAACTAGATTGACATAGAAGGCGGGTGCCCGAATCGGCCGACGGCGAAACCGGGCTCATACAAATAAGGAGGGCTGGCAAGTGGCCAACAAACGTTATGCGATGGTGATCGACATGCGCCGGTGCATTGGCTGCCATGCGTGCACCGTTGCCTGCAAGGCGGAGATGGCCGTTCCTCTCGAGGTCAACGCCACCTGGCTGAAGATAATCGAAAAGGGCACTTACCCCGATACCCGCAGGTATTATCTTCCCCGGATGTGCAATAACTGCACCGACGCCATCTGCGCCCGCAACTGTCCCACCAAGGCGACCTACAAGCGCGATGACGGCATCGTCATGGTCGACCAGCACCGCTGCATCGGCTGCAAGTATTGCATCGCTTCCTGCCCCTACGATACCCGTTACGTCAATCCCCTGAAGAATATTGTCCAGAAGTGTTACTTCTGTTCCCACCGGGTGGACGCGGGGCTGCAGCCGGCCTGCGTCGAGACCTGCCCTACCAAGGCTATGATCTTCGGCGACAAGAATGACACCAAGAGCGAGGTCGCCCAGGTGCTGGCCACCAACGCCACCGTGGTGCTGAAGAAGGAGATGCAGACCAACCCCCAGGTCTTCTACATCTCCGCGGACGAGACCGTCATGAGCAATGTCGAAAAAGACATCAACTACCGCACCGAAGGCACTCTCATCAAAATCAGGATTTGAGGCAGCCAACTAACCGAGGAGAAGCAGCATGGAGAACGGAGATGTAAACGTAATCTATTCGGTGCAGCACCAGCTGCCGCTGGTGATGTATATCGGCCAGTACTTCTTCTTTACGGGGTTGAGCGCCGGTTCATTCGTCATATCCGTGATCGCCACCCTGCTGGGCCGCAAGGAATTCAAACCGATCGGCAAGATCACCGCCATCCTGGCGCCGGCGCTGCTCATCATCGCGCCGATCAACCTGATCGCCGACCTGGAGCAGCCGCTCAGGTTCTGGCACCTGTTCCTGTATTACAACTGGACCTCGCCCATCACCTACGGGTCGTTCCTGCTGACCGCTTATCCGATCATGGGTATCATTTACGCCATCATGGTCTATACCGACCGGCAGAAAGCGGCCAAGGTGCTCGGCATCCTGGGCATCCCGCTGGCCATCTCGGTACACGGCTATACGGGATTCATCCTGGCCCTGGCCAAGGCGCGGGCGCTCTGGAACACCGCCGCCATGCCGACCATCTTCCTGGTTTCGGCAATGGTCTCGGGCATCGGCCTGGTGGTCATCATCGCCGCCGTCCGCTGGAAGTGGTTCGACAAGAAGGCGACGCCGGAGACGAGGGACCAGGACAAGAAACTCATCCTGCAGCTGGCGACCTTCATGGCCTACATCATCATGCTGGACCTTTTTCTCATCCTTTCCGACATCCTCGTGCTGTTGACCGCGCACTCGGACGCCTATGAGGCCGGCATGCTCATCCTTACCGGGAACTTTGCTCCCCTGTTCGTGGGGGTGGAGATCATCCTTGGATCCATCATACCCATGATCCTCGTACTGGGACCGACCAGAAAGAACATGACTGCGATCGTGGTCGCTTCCATCCTTGTGAACATCGGTGTATACGCCATGCGATTTGTCATGGTTATCGGCGGGCAGACAATCCCTCTCAGTTAGCCAAGGAGCCAGAGAATGCGAAGCATAACCCGTAGAGATTTTCTCAAGCTGGGAGCCGCCAGCACCGCGCTGCTGGCCGTGGAAAGCCAGCTGAGCCCCATCGCCCGGGCGGTGGAGCTAGTGGATGGCGGCCGGTCCGTCAACCGGACCTCGGGGCTGCCCCGGTCCTTCCTGCCCAGCACCTGCACCCAGTGCCCGGCCGGCTGCGGCATCATCGGTTACGTGGAAGAAAGCCGCCTGGTGAAGATCGGCGGCAACACCAAACACATCAGCAACGGCAGCTCCCTTTGCGCCCGGGGGCAGGCGGGCATCAACGCCCTCTACGACCCGGACCGCATCCTGGTGCCGCTCAAGCGTACGGGCACCCGCGGCGAGAACGCTTCCTGGAAGCCGATTTCCTGGGATGCCGCCTATGCCGAGATCGCTGACCACATGTCTTCCATCAGGGCCAATCCGTCACAGTTTGTCTACCTGACCGACGACCTCGAGAACGACGGCCTCGGCCGCCGTTTCGCCCATGCCTTCGGTTCAGCGAACGCCCTGGGGGCGGCCGGGGTCTATGACGCCAACAAGCGCGTGGCCACCCGGCTCACCTGGGGCGCCGCCGGGGATATGCCGGATGTGGCCAACAGCAAGTACATCCTCGTTTTCGGCGCCAATCCGCTGGAGAGCCATCCCCAGTTCGTTGGTTTCGCCCAGCGTCTCATCAACGGCATGCAGAACAACCAGGCCAAGCTGGTAGTCTTCGACACAAGGCTCAACAATACCTCGGCCCGCGCCAATGAATTTTATTACGTCAACCCCGGCACTTTTGCCTTGGTGGCGCTCTCGATGGCCAACGTCATCATGCAGGAAGGCCTTTATAACCGGAATTTCGTCGAGCAGTGGACCAACGTGAGCCCCCAGCAGCTGGCGCAGAGTCTGGCGCAGTACACGCCGGAGCGGGCCCAGGCAGAAACGGGCGTTCCCGCCGCGGTGATCCGCCGGATCGCCAGCGAGTTCGCCTCCACCTTCCCGGCCACGACCGTGTCGGACAGCATGATCTCGAACCATGTGAACGGCACCCAGACCGAGCGGGCGGTCATGCTCCTCAACATCCTTACCGGGAACATCGACAACCGCGGCGGCCTCTGCCTGCCGCGCCAGTACAATGTCGCCGACGCCCAGCCGGCGCCGCCGGCGCCGGCCCCCAGCGGGTTGGCCCAGCCGGCAAACCTGCCGCTGGCATCTCTCCAGGCAGTGGCGGAATCCCTGCCGCTGCTCAAAGACCGCCAGAAATATCCTGTCGGCGTGCTGATGACCCGCGGTTTCAACCCGGTTTATTCCAACCCGGACAACGCCGCAGTCGCGGACACGCTCAAGGATGAGACCATCATTCCGTATCACGTCGCCGTTTCCCCGTTCATGACCGAGACCGCGGCGCTGGCGGACATCATCCTGCCGGAAACGACGTACCTGGAGGACTGGAACATCGAAGTGCGGCCCTCTCCGGAGCAGGTGCCCTTCGTGGCCCTGCGGCAGCCGGTGGTGCCGCCGCTGGAGTCCTCGAAGTCCTTCTTTGACATCAGCACCGATCTGGCCAAGCGGGTGGGAGGCGGCATGGAGCAGTACTTTGCCTTCAAATCGGTGGAAGATTACCTGAAGGCCCGTATCGCCAGCGTCAGCGGGCTGGCCGCCGCCGGCGGGCTTGATTACCTGAAACAGCACGGCGTCTGGTACGACCCCAAGAGCAAGCCCAATTACGGCTCTTTCGCCGCCGGCGGCTTTGCCACTCCTTCCGGCAAGCTGGAAGTGGCCTCCGCCCGCATAAGCGGCCTGGGATTCCCGGCGATGCCGGCCTATGAGCCAATCACCGCGTTCACCAACCTGGAGGAAAAGGACCTGGTGCTGACGATCTTTGACACCGCCATCCAGACGGACGCCAAGACCGCCAACTGCATGTGGCTGGACGAGATTCAGCATAACAACCCGCTGTGGATAAACCCCGACACGGCCTCCAAGCTGGGCATCAAGGACGGGGACAAGGTCAAGATCCTGCGCTCAAACAAGACCAACGCCGAGGCCAAGGAACGCTCGGTTGAGACAACGGCGCTGCTCTCGGACGGGCTCCACCCGAAAGTGGTGGCGCTGGCCAACGGCTGTGGCCACACGGGCTACGGCAGCATCGCCCAAGGGGAGCAGACTCCCAAGGACAAGATCGAGAAGGTGCTCCAGAACCCCAACACCGAGCTGGTCTGGTGGGGTGAAAAGGACGGCATTGGCGTCAACGCCAAACAGATAGTCCCCAAGGCCGTCGACCCGATCGGCGGCGGCCAGGCCTGGGGCGATGTGGTTGTCAACGTCGCCAAGATTTAGGCAGGAAGCAAAAGTTCATGGCAACGGCATTGATCAAAGGGGAAGACGGGCAGGTGGCGGAACTGGCCCGCGCCAGGGCGGGGCTGCACAGCCTGCTGGCGCGCGTGTTCAGCGCCGCGCCCACAGCCGAGCTCCTGAAAGGGGTCAAGGATCCGGAGGTGCTGTCGTCGCTGGCGGCGTGCGGGATCGCCTTTGACGAAGAGTTTCTGTCCGGCGGCGTGGAGGAGCAGATCAGGGAGCTGGCCGCCGAATTCACCCGCCTGTTTATCGGACCGGGCCCGCACATCGCCCCGTTCGAGTCGGTGTTCGTGCGCTCACCGGGTGAATACCAGCCCCGGCTATGGGGTGGGGCCACGGTTGCGGTCGCCGGCTTTTACGAGGAAGCCGGCCTCAGGTTCCACGGCAGCCAGATACCGGACCACCTGGGACTCGAGTTCGAGGCGATGGCGGCGCTGGCACGGGCGGAGGCGGAGAGCCGAGAGTCCGGGGACCGGGAAGAAGCCGGCCGGCTGCTGGAACTGGAACGCCGTTTCTGCCGGGAGCATCTCTTGCGCTGGGCGCCTGATCTGTGCCTGGCAGTGGAACGGGAGACGACCAGCGGCTTTTACCGCGGCATGGCGGCGCTGGCCCGGACCCTGGTGATGATGCCGGGCGAAGAGGATTCGATCATTTGATGTCTTATTACCGGAACCCAAGGGAGGAAGTGGCACAATGAAGATTCCCAAGCTGTCCAAGCCGGTGTGGGGGGTTGTCATCGTGGTAGTGGCGCTCCTGGCCGTATCGCCACTGGTGGGCATCGCCCACTTCACGACCACCAGCCCCAGATTTTGCCTCACCTGCCACGGGACCGGGGAGACCGCCGATCTGAGCCAGCGCTCGCTGGTGCATCCTGGCTACGGCAAGGTGGGCTGCATCGACTGCCATGCCCAGGACGGCGGCTATGCGCACTTCGTCACCAACGGTTACCAGGAAGGGTTCAAGGCCGAACCCGACCGGGTCAGCGAGAACTGCGTGCGCTGCCACCAGAACATGACCACCAGGAATGACACCACCGACTTCAAGTACAACGTCGACAGCATCAACATCCCGCACCAGAAGCATCTGAGCATCGGCGCCCGGTGCGCCGACTGCCACCGCAACATCGCGCATGACCTGAATATCAACCAGACGAACCGGCCGCGGATGGCCTACTGCTTCCAGTGCCATCCCAGCACCGAGAACTGCAACAAGTGCCATCCCAACGGTCCGCCGGCGGAGAAGACCACCATCCCGCCGCCGGCCCAGCTGCCCCAGACGCCGTCCGCGGATACGGCCCAGGCCACCTTTGAGGTCAAGTGCTCCAAGTGCCATGCGCTCTATCCGCCGGCGCTGCACAAACAGGCGGATTGGACCACCATCGTTCACCAGATGGCCGGCTTCACCGGCTCTGACATAACTCCCGAGGACGAGGCCACCATCCTGTCATACCTGAACACGGTGGCTCCCGCCGGCGGCACCAGTACAACCGGCGCGCCCCAGCAGTAGGCACACCGCTCGGAAACCATCCGGCAGCAGCGAGGCGGCGACGGTGCGGCCGGGCAGCAGCCGGCTCTGGATGCGATGATCAACGGGGCGGCCCTGAGCGCGAAGCGCTCAGGGCCGCCCCGTTTCATTGCCGCGGTGAAAGGCCGTCGGTTCCACGCGGGTTTCGGTGAAATTGACACCCTTTTTGCCAACTTCCTATATATTTATAGTGTTTTTTTGTAGCGCCGGACGCAATAAGACGACGCGTGGCGCCGGGCGCGGGAGTGGCAAAGAGTCCGGCGCCAATTGCCGGGCGCGGGATGCAAATGAGCCGACCTGACGATGAAATGAAGGGCCTTACAAAGGCCGAGGTTAAACAGCGCGTAGCCTCAGGCGCGGTCAACAGCGCGCCCGAACGCGGCAGCCGCTCCGTGGCCGCCATCCTGCGCGAGAATACGCTGACCCTCTTTAACGCCATCCTTGGTTTCCTGCTTGTGCTGATACTTGCCGTGGGGGCCGTCCGCGACGCCCTGTTCGGCTTCGTGCTCGTCGGCAACATGCTGATCGGCACCATCCAGGAGCTTCGGGCCAAGATGACTCTTGACCGCCTGTCGGTCCTGAGCGCCTCCAAGGCCGTCGTCATTCGCGACGGCAGTGAGGCGAGCATCGATCCGTCCGAAGTCGTGCAGGACGACATCATCAGGATCAAGCGGGGCGATCAGGTCGTTGCCGACGGCGATGCGCTCCATTGCCAGGGGCTGGAGATCGACGAAGCCCTGCTCACCGGTGAATCCGAGCCCGTGGTCAAGGCGCCGGGCGATAAGTTGCTATCTGGTAGTTTCGTGGTGGCCGGTGCCGGCGTTTACCATGCTACCGGCGTCGGCAGCAATGCCTATGCCCACAAGCTGACGGCGCAGGCCCGCCGCTTCAAGCTGACCCATTCCGAGCTGCGCGCGGGCATCAACAGGATCCTGACCGGGGTTACCTGGATCATCATACCCACGGGCCTGCTTCTTTTCTGGCGGGAACTGGGCCTGTCGAATTTCGCCGATTCTGTAGCGGGGACGGTAGCGGCCATGGTCGGGATGATACCCCAAGGCCTGGTTTTGTTGACAAGTATTGTATTTGCAGTCGCAGTGGTGGCCCTTGGCAAGCGCAAAGTGCTTGTCCAGGAGTTGCCGGCCGTGGAGGGCCTGGCGCGCGTGGATGTCGTCTGCTTCGACAAGACGGGCACCCTGACCGAGGCGGGGCTGCAGTTCGACAGTCTTCAGTTGCTGCCGGGAACGCATGGGCAGGGGGAGGAAGAAGCTGGAGCTGCCCTGGCCGCCCTGGCAGCCGATCCGTCGTCGCGCAATCCGACTATGGACGCCATCGCCGCCGCCTGCGAGCGAGGCGGGCCGGGCAAGATTTCCGGGGCCGGAGAAACAGGCCGCAGGGTCCCTTTTTCCTCGGAGCGGAAATGGAGCGCGGTTACGATCGCCGGCCGGACATGGGTCCTGGGCGCGCCCGAGATAATCCTGGCGGAACTGAGCGGCTCGGCGGGCGGCAGCGCCGATCCGGCCCGCCAGGCCGGCGGCAGCGCCGCCGAAGTCCTCGAGCGGGTCGAGGCGTCGGCGCGGACCGGGAAACGGGTCCTGCTGCTGGCGATCCTTCCCGGGGAGATCGAGGGTGATTCGCTGCCGGAAGGGCTGGAGCCGGTGGCGCTGGTCTTTCTCGAAGAGAAGATGCGCGGCGACGCAGCCGCGACCTTGCGCTACTTTGCCGAGCAGGGCCTGGCGATCAAGGTCATCTCGGGAGATAACCCGGCCACGGTGGCCGCGGTGGCGGGCCGGGCCGGGTTGGACGTACCGGGCGGGCCTGTTGATGGCGGCGCGCTGCCCGCTGATGAGGATGGGCTTGCCCGTGTCATGGAAGACCGCGCCGTCTTCGGCCGGGTGACTGCGCAGCAGAAACAGGCGATGGTGAAAGCGCTTCAGTCGAAAGGGCACACCGTGGCCATGACGGGGGACGGCGTCAATGACACGCTGGCGGTGAAGGAAGCCGACATCGGGATAGCCGTGGGCGCCGGAGCGGCGGCCCCGACCAAGTCTGTGGCCGAGCTGGTGCTGCTTGACGGGCGCTTTGCCACCATGCCGGGGGTCGTCGCCGAGGGCCGCCGCGTTATAGCAAATATGGAGCGGGTCGCCTACCTTTTCATAACCAAGACGAGCTATGCGGCCCTGCTCGCCATCGCCATAGGCGTCATTGGCTGGCCGTATCCCTTTCTCCCCCGGCACCTGACCCTGGTCGACGCGATCACGATCGGCGTGCCGGCATTCTTCCTCGCTCTGGCTCCCAGCAGCGAGCGGTACCGCCCGGGGTTCGTCCGGCGCGTTCTTCACTTCTCCATCCCGGCCGGGGCGCTGCTGGCGGCCACGACCCTGGCGGTTTACGCGCTTTCCCGGTCTGCCGGCGCCGACCTCACCCAGTCGCGGACCGTGGCGACGATCACGCTGTCCATCATGGGGCTGGGAGTGCTATCGATCCTTGCGCGGCCGCTCTCCCTGTGGCGGATCCTGCTCATCATGGCGATGATCGGCGGACTGGTCCTGGCCGCGGTGGCGCCGTTCGTCCGTCAGTTCCTCGAGTTTGAGTTCCCACCGGGGGCCCTCCTCTGGGAATCGTTTGGCCTGGCCCTGGCAACCATCGCGCTGCTGGTGATCGGGATGAAGATAACGGGGTGGAAGCCGCGCGGAAAGGGTTAGCAGAGTCCTGCCCCGCCCGCTCTTTTATTGTAAGATACTATTGACCGTGCTAGGCGGGGAGCTAGCGGTGCCCTTTACCCGCAATCCGCTATAGCGGGGCATCAATTCCCACCTTCGGGGCGGGCTTGCGGGGCCAGTGGCCTTGCCGGCGGCGTTGAAGGCCAGGTCCTGCGCAATGGAACGTCGTGAACCCCGTCAGGTCCGGAAGGAAGCAGCGGTAAGCGATCTCTTTCATGTGCCGCAGGGTTGCCTGGCTGGAGCAATCGGCCTGGCGCACGCCCGGAAGCCTTGTTTCAACGGTGGGTGCACGGTCATACAAATGAACGCAAGGGCAGGCAGGCCTGCCGGATCGGTTTTTATGTCGCATCTCTCCCTTTACCGCAAATACCGTCCCGCCACCTTCGAGGAGGTCGTCGGCCAGGAGCACGTCGTCCGCACCCTCATGAACGCCATCGAGGCGGGCACGGTGAGCCACGCCTACCTGTTCGCGGGCTCGCGGGGCACCGGCAAGACCTCCACCGCCAAGCTGCTGGCCAAGGCGCTCAACTGCGCCGAGGGGCCCACGCCCCGCCCCTGCGGCAAGTGTGACAGCTGCCTGGCGATCGGGGCGGGCGCCTCCCTGGACGTCATCGAGATGGACGCCGCCAGCAACCGCGGCATCGACGACATCCGCGACATCCGCGACAAGGTGGCTTTCGCCACCGTGGAAGGCAAGTACAAGGTCTACATCCTGGACGAGGCCCACATGCTCACCAAGGAGGCGTCTAACGCCTTCCTCAAGGTGCTGGAGGAGCCGCCGGCGCATGTCATCTTCGTCCTCTGCACCACTGAGGCGCACAAGGTCATTCCCACAATCCAGTCACGATGTCAAAAATTTGAGTTCCGCCGCCCCGACGCCGGCATGGTGCTGAGCGTGCTTGAGCGCATCACAGCGGCGGAGGGGATCGTCATCGACCCGGCCGGGCTGGCGGCCATCGCCCGCAGCTCGGCGGGCGCCTTCCGGGACGCCATCGGCGCCCTCGATCAACTGGCCACCTACTCCGGCAAGGAGATTTCGCTGGCCGACGTGCTGGCGATGCTGGGCACGGTGGAGTCCGACCTCCTCTTCGAGGCGGTTGACATCGTTGCCGAAGAAGACGTGCGCGGCGCTATCCTCTTCATTAACCGCCTGGCGGAGCGGGGCCGCGACCTGGGCCAGTTCGCCCAGGAGCTGGTGGCGCACCTGCGCAACATCTTCCTGCTGCAGCAGCTGGACGACTACCCGGACGGCGTCATCGACGCCCCGGCGGAGGACCTGGCCCGCCTGGAGGGGCAGGCGCGTCTGCTCAACCCCGTCCAGACGCTCCGCTTTATCGAGCTGCTTGCCAAGGCGCTGGCGGAGATGAAGCGGGGGAGCGACCCGCGGCTGCAGCTGGAGCTGGCTTTCATCGTCATCACCCGCCCGGAAACCGACCGCTCCACCAAGTCCCTGCTCTACCGGCTTGAGCAGCTGGAGGCGCGGGGGGTGGCGGCGGCCACGACTAAGACGGCCAGGCCGGCCGGGCGTCAGGACACGGGAAGGCCCGGCCAGGAAAGGCCGGTGGCGCCACCTGATCAGCCGGTCGCCAGCAGGCCGGCGGCGCCACAGGAACAGCCGGGGGCGGAGCGGCCTCCCATGGCGGGAGGAGCGCCGGCGGCGGTAGCCGTCGATGATCAGCCGGCCGCCGCGGAAACCAAGCCGGCGCCTGCTCCAGAAACTGATATGGGAACTTCTGGGGAAACACAACCGGCAGTCTCTGCGGAAGCGGAACCGGAATATGCCGGGGAAGCGGAAACGCAAACCGGACTCTCCCTGGACCGCATCGCCCGGGCCTGGGCGGTTATCCTGCAGCAGGTCAGGCACCGCGACGCCCCCCTCCATTCGCTGCTCAAGGAAAGCCGTCCGGTGGAGCTGGAGGGCAACCTGCTGGTGATCGGCTTCCCCCATGGGGCCGAGTTCGAAAAGAACCAGGCCGGCAAGCCCAAGAACCGCGCCCTCATCGAGGAAGTGCTGGGCGAGATCGCCGGCGCCGGCCTAAAGGCGCAGCTGGTCATCATGCAGGGCGGCCGCGTCGCTGAGGAGGAGCGCCCGTCCCGGCCCGGTCCCGAAGAGATCATCGCCATGATCAAGGATGAGCTGGAGGCGGAAGAGATTCCCTGAGGTTTATTGCCCCGGGCTTTGCCGGACCGGCGGCCTGGGACTTGACCGGCTGCGGAGCCGGCGGCCCTGGCGGCGACGGATTTTCAACCGCGAAAGGAGCGTTTGATGCAGAACATGAATATGAACAAGATGATGAAGCATGTCCAGGAGATGCAGAAACAGATGGCCAAGGCCCAGGAGGAGCTGGCCCATGAGGAGGTCGAGGCCAGCGCCGGCGGCGGCATGGTCACCGTCAAGGTGAGCGGCGACCTCAACATCATCGACATCAAGATCGACCCCGGGGCCGTCGACCCGGACGATGTCGAGATGCTCGAGGACATGGTGCTGGCGGCCGCCAACGAGGCGCTGCGCGCGGCCCAGGAGCTGGCGTCGAAAAAGCTGGGCGGCCTCACCGGCGGGCTGAACATACCGGGCCTGATGTAGCGCCGCCGGCGAAGCAGGCCCAACGAATGTTCCCCACTCCGGTTGAACAGCTGATCACCGAGCTTTCCCGTCTGCCCGGCATCGGGCGCCGCTCGGCGCAGCGCATTGCTTTTTACATGCTGCGGCGGCCGCGTGAAGACGCAGCGGCGCTGGCCGCAGCGCTCATCGATGTCAAGGACAAGATCCGCTTCTGCCGCCAGTGCTTCAACTTCACGGAAGAAGAGCTCTGCGGGTTCTGCCGCGACGCCCGCCGCGACGCCGGCCTCATCTGCGTGGTGGAGGAGCCCAGCGACATCATTCCCATCGAGAAGGGCGGCGACTACCGCGGCCTTTACCACGTGCTGGGCGGCGCGCTCTCGCCGCTGGACGGCGTCGACCCCGAGCACCTCCGTATCCAGGAGCTGCTGGACCGGGTGGCGGCCGGCGGCGTCGAGGAAGTCATCCTGGCAACCAACCCCAACACCACCGGCGAATCGACGTCCATCTACCTCGCAGACCTGCTGCGCGGCAAGGTGCGGGTGACGCGGCTGGCCAGCGGCCTTCCCGTCGGCGCCGACCTGGAATACGCCGACGAAGCCACCGTCAGCCGGGCGCTGCTGGGCCGGCGGGAGTTATGAGAAAGGAGTAACATGGCCACGGGATCGGATCAACTCAAGATCAAGTCACAAAACCGCTGGCTGCTCAACATCGCCTGGTGGCTGGGACTGCTTTTCATCGGCGAGGGGTACATCTACTCGCCGCTGCCGGGCCGGCTGGCGGGCGGCCTCGTCAATGACACCCACGGACTCTTCTGGCCCGCCTTCTGGTCTGTCTATATCGCTTTCCTGCTGCTGCAGTCGGTCATTCACCTGAAAGTGATGCGCCGCTATTTCCCGGAATGGGGCCGCGCCAATACGCGTTTCGTCGTCGGCGTCCCCCTGACTGCCTTCCTGACCCTGTCGCTCTTCCTCTTCCTGCTGGTGCCGGGCGCCCACATGCTTTAAGGGCCGGCCCCCTCAGCCGCGCCGTCTCCCGGGAGCCACGCTTGCCTGACCGCCTGATCTGCTCCGTGAAACCCGGGTCAGGGGTCACTCAGGGGCTACGCCGCCTCCCGGCGCAGCAGCCGGTACGGCTCCGCCTTCCTGGCCCATTCGCTTTGCGGATATTCCGCCTTCAGCTTGTCGTAAGCTTCCACCAGGCCGTCGGATGAGTGAGTCATCTTGTACTGGGTCACCCCCCGCAGGTAGATCGCTTCCGGGACAAACTGGCAGGCCGGGTACTCGGTGATGACTGTCTCCAGCCTTTCCAGCGCTTCCTCGTAATTGCCGACGTCGAAGGCCGCCTTGGCCATGCCCAGGTGCATGAAGGGGATGAACTCTTCCGGCGGCAGGTAGCCGACCGAACTGGCGTGGGCCTTGCCGTGCCAGTCGAGCACGTAAAACGCCGGCGTCCACTTGACATTATAGTCGCTGGCGTAGGGCTCGAGGTTATAGAGCAGCTGGATCGGGATGACCTCTTCGTTCAGGAATCTTGCTACCGTTTCGTTTGGATACGTGACCGCAGCCATCTGCTGACAGCCGATTCAGGTGGGGTTGTAAAAATCGAGCAACACGAGTTTGCCCTCGTCGTGGGCCCGGGCCAGGCCGGTGTTAAAATCCTTTTCCCAGTGGACTTCCATCTCTCCTCCTTGTCAGGCTCTGTTTCAGGCAATGAAAAACCAGCCGTTTCCAGCCTTTTGCCTGGATATAAGTTCTTTTCCCGCCAGCCGCTCCAGCCAATCACCGGTTTCGCCCGGGGAGAGGGAAAAAACCTCCGCCACCTCCCGCGGCGCCACCTTTCCGTAGCGGCGTATGAAGGCGAGGATGCTTTCATCGCTGGCGGCGGCGTCGCGGAGCCTGACGCCCGCGTCCAGCCTCTCGAAGAGCTCCACGAAAGTGCTGTACGGCTGGAAGCCGAAGAACATCAGCTCCTCGCCGCCGGCATTGGTGATCAGAAAGGAAGGGAAACCGGTCA
>JAJYIN010000013.1:17331-20349 GCA_021790075.1 Actinomycetes bacterium
GCGGCACTGGCGCATGTCCTCCAGGAAGGCCTGCTCGGCCGTGCCGTTGTCCAGGGCCTCGAGGAACCGGTCCCGGTCCAGGCCGGTCTCCGCCGCCAGCTCAGCCTGGACCTCGCGGCGGTGGATGAAGCGCCGCTCGGCGGCGGCGGCCTCCCGCAGGCGGCGGAGGAACCGCGCCGCCAGCTGCTCGTCCTGCTGCTGCGCCGCCTTGACGGCGATGTTGGCAGGCCAGGTCGAGCGAAACTCATCTTTCATGTCAAGCCAGACATCGGCATCCACGGGCATCCCGTGGCGGGCCGAGGCCTCCCGCCAGTGGTCGGCGACCTGCTGCGCCATTTCGGGGCCGCCGATCCGGTTGAGTGGATCGTAAAATGCGGTGGCATCCTCGACCAGGCCGCCCATGACGAAACCCAGGTGGACCTGGCCGCTATACACCGTTTCGATCTTGCGCATGATCGGCTCCGAACCCCAGCACCACGTGCAGTAAGGGTCGGTGTACTGGATTAAACTCAGGGACACCATATTGTTTTTTTGCAGCTATTTTGCTTCGTCGTTTTCCCTTGCCATTCGGGCAGATCATTCTTTCTTCGGGAATCCGGCTTACCAGAATCCGGCTAACCGGACTAAGTCAAAATACCACATACACCGCCAGGCAAAACACCTGCAAAAAAATGGTATGGTGTCCCTGAGTTTTAGTACCGCCTGCTTGCGGGTAACTTAAGCCCACTCACCGCGGCCTGCCGCCGCCCCGGAGAGGCAGGCGCGCCGTCAACCACCAGGACGAAAGGAGTGCCATGCCAGTCTACGTCGCGCTCAGCAAGCTCACCGAGGAAGGAAGCAAGACCATCAAGAAGAACCCCGAGCGCATCAAGGAAGTAAACAGCGACCTGGAAGCCATGGGCGTCAAGGTGCTGGCACAGTACGCGTTGCTGGGCGCCTATGA
The DNA here is from genome assembly GCA_021790075.1 of Actinomycetes bacterium. GTDB lineage: Bacteria > Actinomycetota > Thermoleophilia > BMS3ABIN01 > BMS3ABIN01 > JAJYIN01. Next base: position 18,275 of record JAJYIN010000013.1, read on the forward strand.
CTTTGTCAACATCCTGGAGGCGCCCGACAATGACACCATCGTCCGCATGTCGGTCGAGATCGGCTCGCGTGGCTCGGTGCAGCTGCACACCATGCCGGCTGTTCCCATCGATCAGCTGATCGCGGACATCAAGGGATAGGAGCCCGTCATGAAACGCGCACCCAGGCCCGCCCGCAAGTGGCTGGCGCCGCTTTTGGCCCTGCTGCCGCCGGCCGCATTCCTCCTGCTTGCCGGCTGAAACACTTGAGCGGCGCCCGGCGGGCGCAAGGCCGCAGCCTCGACCCTGACATCTGCCCGGAGATCATCGAGTTCCTGGAGGTGTTTGCCGACCGCTGCCATCACGCCCTGGAGGAATCGGAACCGTTTCCGGCCCTGGGTGAGGCAGGGGTCAATTGATGATCAGCGAACTGGAAGAGCGCCTGGAAATCGACTCGCAGCCTCCGCTGCCCCTCTGGGCGGCGGCGCTGTCACGCTGATAAAATATTCCTGTGAACCCTCGAAAGAAAATCAGCAGGAAAAGCTACGACGTCGTCATCGTCGGCGCCGGGCCGGCGGGCATCTTTGCCGCCCTGGAGCTGACACGCAAGAACGACTGGGATGTCCTCATCCTGGAAAAGGGGTTTGACATCCCCAAGCGCCGCTGCCCCGTGCGGGGCGAGCATCTGGTCGGCTGCGAGATCGGCTGCCGTCCCTGCTCGATTACCTGCGGCTGGGGCGGCGCCGGAGCCTTCAGCGATGGCAAGCTCACCCTGTCCCCGGATGTGGGCGGCTGGTTGACCGACTATGTCGGCCGTGAAGGGCTGGTCGAGCTCATTGACTACGTGGACCAGATATACCTGGATTACGGCGCCCCCGAGCGTGTTCACGGCGTCGACCACGAGCACATCGAAGAGATCCGCCAGCGGGCGATGCAGGCGGGGCTGCGGCTGGTGAAGGATCCCATCCGCCACATGGGCACCGACCGCTGCCCCCAGGTGCTGCAGGCGATGCGGGACGACCTCAACGGGAAAGTGGAGGTGGCCACCCGCACCGCCGTGCAGAAGCTGCTGGTGACGGACGGCAGGGTGACCGGCGTCGAGCTCGAGGACGGCAAGGCGGTGGGGGCCCGGGTCGTGATCGTCGCTCCCGGCCGGGAAGGATCGGCATGGCTGGCGGCTGAAGCCCAGGGGATGGGCATCAGGATGGTCAACAACGCGGTTGACATCGGCGTCCGGGTCGAGGTGCCTGCGGTGGTGATGAGACCGCTGACCGACGCCCTTTACGAACCGAAGCTGCTCTATTACTCCAAGGCGTTCGAGGACCGGGTGCGCACCTTTTGCATGAACCCGGAAGGCTTCGTTTCCAAGGAAGCCTACGGCGACGTCATCACCGTGAACGGCCACAGCTACAGCGACCGCCAGTCCGGATATACCAATTTTGCTCTACTGGTCAGCACCCGCTTTACCGAGCCGTTCAAGGAGCCGATCGCCTACGGGCGCTCCATAGCCAAGCTGGCCAACCTCCTGGGAGAGGACATCCTGGTGCAGCGGCTGGGAGACCTCCAGGTCGGCCAGCGCACCACCCCGGAGCGCCTGGCGCGCAGCACTGTCAAGCCGACCCTGAAGAAATGCACTCCGGGCGACCTGTCGTTCGTGCTGCCTTTCCGCCACCTGCGGGACATCCTTGACATGCTGGAAGCACTGGACCAACTGGTGCCGGGCGTGAACTCGCGCGAAACGCTGCTATACGGCGTCGAGGTCAAGTTCTATTCGGCGCGGATGGAGCTCAGCCCCGGGTTGGAGACAAAAATCGAGAACCTGTTCGCCATCGGCGACGGGGCCGGCGTCACCCGCGGCCTCGTGCAGGCATCCGCCTCCGGGGTGATCGCCGCCCGCTCCGCCATCGCCAGGCTAGGCGGCGCGGGAGCCGGGAAGGCAAAGGCCGGCAAGTTGGCCGGGAAGGCAAAGGTCCGGACGCAGGCCACCGCTCAGGGCGGCGCGCGAACCCGGAAAGCAAAGGCCCGCGCAGGCAAACCCAAACAAGCCCATCCGGCCAAACCCAAGCAAGCCCATAAGTAGTACAATAAGAACGCCGCG
>JAJYIN010000183.1 GCA_021790075.1 Actinomycetes bacterium
AAAATACCTGCAAATAAATAGTATGGTGTCCCCGAGTTTATGTATGGTGTCCCCGAGTTTATTTCTTCCCCACATTCCTCACCAGCCGGTCAAGCTCCACGTGCTCCTCGATCAGGCGCGTGATCAGGTTGATCTTGCTCTTTTCCTTGACACGCAGGCGCCCGAACAGCTCCTGCAGCTCGTTGACGGCTGTGAGCGTGTCCACGCCGGAGAGCAGCAGCGGTATCTCCTTCTCCTCGGCGCGGGCCAGCACTGAGGGAGCCGGTCGGAAGTTGCCGGTAAGCACGACCGCGGCCGTGGGCGTCTCCAGCGCCGCCAGGATGATGTCGGACCGGTCGCCGCCGGTCACCACGACCTTGTCCGAAACCCGCTGGAAGTAGCGCAGGGCGTGCTCCTGGTTCATGGCGCCGACCAGCAGGTTCTCCACCAGTTGCCCCGTCCTTTCCTCGGCGCTTAAGACCTCGGCCTGCAGGTGGCGCCGGATCGCGCCCACGGTCACCGCCGAGAGCTTGGGGTTCTTTTTGATAACTCCGTAGACCTGTACATGATGCTTCTTGAGGAAGGCGCGGTAGAGGGTCTCCACCTCGTTCATGCGGCCGCGGGGCACGAAGTTGAAGATAACGCCCAGCAGGCCGCCCTCCAGCCATTTCTCCCCCGCCAGGATGCGGTCCAGCATGACGGTCTCCCCGTACTTGGCCACGAGCAGCGTGCCGGCGTCAAGCATCGAGGCCATCTTGTAGCCGCTCGCCCCCAGGAAGGAGCCGCGCAGCAGCTGGCCCAGCCCCTCGACGATGACGATGTCGCGGCCCTCCGACACCCGCTTGAACGACCTGCGGATCGGCCCCAGCGTGTCGATCTTCTTGCCGCCGATGACGTCGCCGGTCATCTGGGCCGTGAGCACCACCGGGCAGAGGTCGGACAGCTCGTCGGGCAGCTCCAGCACTTCCCTGGCCTGGAGCGCGTCGGCGTCGGCGATCTTGTGATCGATGTGCCGGGCCAGCACCCCCACGGGCTTGAAATACCCGACCTCGTAGCCACGGTCGCGCAGCGCCAGGCAGAGCCCCAGGGAGATGGCGCTCTTGCCGGCGTGCTCGGCGGTGGCGGCGACATAGATGGGCCTGAGCGGCCTGCGTCTTCTGGCACTCATTTGAGATCAGCTCCTCTTCTCCGAAGCGTTGATAAGAAACTTCTCACGGCGTGATCACCATCCTGGCGTCCGCCACGTACGCCCCCTGCCCCTGCGGGCGCACCAGCAGCGGGTTTAAGTCCATTTCCAGGATGTCCGGGAAATCGGTCACCAGCTGCGAGCAGCGCAACAGGGCGTCGACGATGGCGCCGGTGTCCGCGGGCTGCTCGCCGCGCGAGCCGGTCAGGAGCGGGTAGGACTTGACCTCATGCATCATCTGGCGGGCATCGGCGCGGGAGATGGGCGCGATGCGGAAGGAGACGTCCTTGAGCACCTCCACGTAGATGCCGCCCAGCCCGAACATGAGCAGGGGTCCGAACTGCGGGTCGCGGGCGACGCCGATGATCACCTCGCGGGCGTCATCGATCTGCTGCTGCACGGCGACCCCCAGGAAAAGGGCGTCGGGCATGTTGTCCCGCACGGCCGCCTGGATGTCCTCAAAGGCGTCGCGGGCGGCTTCCTCATCCTCCACCCCCACCCGGATGCCGCTGATGTCGCTTTTGTGCATGATGTTGGGCGAAACCACCTTGAGCACCACCGGGAAACCGATCGCCGCCGCCGCTGCCGCCGCTTCCGCCGGCGACTTGGCCAGCCGGCCGCGGGGAACCCTGAGTCCATACGACCCGAGGACGCCCAACGCCTGGAAGCCGCCGATGTGCAGGTAACCGCCGCCACGGCTGAAATCAAGGGCCGTGGCCACCTGTTCCTTGCGGACCCGGAAACTGACCGGCTCGAAAAGCTTCTCCTCCCGGCGGCGCTCCGCGTAGCGGTGCACCTTCGCAAGCGCCGCCACTGCCCGCTCCGGGAAGCGGAAGTTGGGAATCCCGCCCCGCCTCAGCACCTCGATGCCCGCCTCCACTTCTTCCTCGCCCAGGAAACAGCCTACCACCGGCTTGCGGGTGGCGGCGGCCCGCTCCACAATCGCGGCCGCCGTTCCCTTGATGTCGGTCACCGCCTGTGGCGTGAGGATGACGATGATGGAGGCCACATCCCGGTCCGCAGCCAGAATCGCAAGGGCGTCAAGGTAACGGCTGTTGCCGGCGTCCCCCAGGATGTCAACCGGGTTGTAAAGGTTGCCGGCTCCGGGAACCGCCCTGGCCATCCGCGACACTGTACGGCTGGAGAAAGACGCCAGCCTCAGGTTCTGCTTCTCACAGGCGTCCGCGGTGAGGATGCCGGGGCCGCCGGCGTTGGTGAGTACCGCCACCCCGCCCTTGCCCGGCAGGGGCGTCTGCGAGGTGATGCTGATGAGATCGAAGAAATCCTCCATGGTGGCCGCCGGCAGCGAGTTGGTCTGCTCGACCGCCGCCCGGTAGGCCTGTTCGGAGCCGGCCAGCGAGCCGGTGTGGGAAGAGGCGGCCCGGGCGCCGGCGTCGGTGACGCCCGCCTTGAGGATGATGAGCGGCTTGCGGCGCGTGGTCAGCCGCGCTTCCCTCAGAAATCTCTGGCCGTCGGCGACCTGCTCCAGATAAGCCGAGACGATGCCCACGCGGGGGTCGCGGCGCCAGTCGCTGAGGAGGTCGCTCTCGTCGACATCGGCCTTGTTGCCAAAGCTGACAAAGCGGGAGAAGCCGATCAGCTCACGCACCGACCAGTCGAGGATGGAGGTGCAGAGCGCCCCCGACTGTGACATGAGCGCCACGTTGCCGGGTAGCGGCATGGAGCGGGCAAAGGTGGCGTTGAGCCGGTTCTCGCCGGTGATGAGCCCCAGGCAGTTCGGTCCCAGGAGGGCGATGCCATGTTTCCGGGCCGCTTCGACCAGTTCCCGTTCGAGTACGAGCCCCTCCCGCCCCGCCTCCCGGAAGCCGGCGCTGACGACGATGGCGGCCCTGACGCCGGCATCACCGCACTGCTCCATGACGCCGGGAACCAGCGGCGCCGGGATGACGATCACCGCCAGGTCCACGGGGCCGGCGTCCCGCGCCGCGTCGACTACGCTCGGGTAGCATCGCAGGCCCGCGAGCTTGTCAACCTTGGGATTTACCGGCAGTATTCTGCCCTGGTAGCCGCCCTGGATGATGTTGTCCAGCACGGTGTGGCCGACCTTGCCCGGCTCGCGGGCGGCGCCGATCACGGCAACGGATTCGGGAAAGAAGAGGGGAGCCAGCCGGGAGTGTGGGGGCTGGTAAGCCTGCCGCCGGCCGGGCTTTCCGGAGGCCTTGGCGCTGGTGATACTCCCCGGCCTAGTCGCGGCCACGGTGCAGGTTGGGATGAATTTTCACCATGCGTTCCATCCTGCTTTTTTGCCCCGCTGCGCCGGACGCCAAACTCTTCGCAGACGAGCCGGCCAGCCGGCGGCAATCCGGCGCCGCTGCTCCATGCGCCCAGGCGCCGTCTTATTCTTCGAAGGAGATGACCTCGCGGCCCTTGTAGGTCCCGCAGGTCGGGCAGACGCGGTGCGGCAGCTTGGGGCTGTGGCACTGCGGACAGCGGTTCATGCCGGGGCCGGTCAGCGCGTGGTGCGAGCGGCGCTTGTCCCGGCGGGCCTGTGAAGTTTTCCTTTTCGGTACAGCCATGTCTTGGCTATTCTCCATCCTGTAGTTCACCCAAAAAGGCAGGTTAGCAGAAGGCGGCGGCAAAGTAAATCTCAGGGCGCCCCTGCCCCTCTCATTAAGGTAAATCTCAGGGCGCCCCCGCCTTCCTCTTCCTGATCCTCTCCAGGGCCATGGCGCCCAGGCCGGCGATCGTGTCCAGGATGACCTGCTGCTCGGGGCTCGCGAGCAGGTCCTGCTCCCCCAGGATGCCCATCACGCCCACGTCCTGTTCGTTGTACATCATGGGAATGTACAGGGCCCTGGCCTCCGGCAGGGTGCTGGTGCCGCGGCCGGCCATCTGCTCGTTCTCAAAAGCCCAGGAGGCGACCCCGATGGTGTGCGAATCGACCTCGAACCCCTCACTCTTCGCCTTCACTTTCAGCAG
>JAJYIN010000184.1 GCA_021790075.1 Actinomycetes bacterium
AGCAGCGGCTCACCGGCCAGAAAGTGGGCCACTTCGTGGATGTTCAGGCGGGCGGCCTCATCAATGATTTTCTCGTAAAGGCCGGCGTCCATGTATCCGGCTTTGCGGGAATAGTCGTAGGAGCAGAGCTGGCAGCGGATGTTGCAGAAACTGGTGGGTTCGACGTTGATGTAGAAGGGACCGGTGGGCGTGACCGTTTTTTTTCGTAACCAGTGGTAGCGCCACCGGTACTGCGCAACTCCCAAAGGCAACCTGATGCTCGACTCCATTAAGCCCCCCTGATGCAGACGAGAAAAAACCTCAGGAACCAACGCCGGCTCCGAACCTGCTCAACCGACCCGGATTACGCTCATAATACCCGGTTTCAAATCATCGAAACGCTACAACTCCTTCGCCCGTGTTGCAACCCCTTCCCAAAGACGTCGGTGTAAGAATCTACAGCCGCCCCCCATGTGGCAGCGCCGCTTTGGTGCCGTCGACTAGCTGTAAAACTGCGAAATGTGGAACGGCTGGTCCTTGCCCATGAGGCGGGCCGCCGTCTTGGCGATGATCCACTCCACCGGAAATCTGTAATAGTCACGCCGCACCCGCGCTGCTGCCAGCCCCCTCAGCATCCGGAACGGCAGGCGGACTAGACCCCTGTCCAGATTCCGGAGCACCCGCTCGTCCGGGAATGCGATCGGATAATAAAAGGTTCCGCATCTCTCGATATAATCCTTTTCCTCATCGCTCACCCAGGGAGTGACCACGTCGGTGAAGTCGAAATCGGACCAGCCGGATAGCGTCTGAGGCGCCTGGAAACCAGCTTTGAGGGCAAAGGGATAGAGCGCCGACCCAGGATAGGGCGCGTAATAACAGATGGGCGTCTTGATCTCAGCGAATATGGACTTCACTTCCTTCACCGCCGCCAAGGTCCTCATCATCTCCTGCCGGCGGGGTTCGTCATCGAGCGGGAAACCGACCATGAAGCTGAAAATCCCTCCCACCCCGTTTTCCTTCATTCTGCGGGAGCATTCAAAGATCTCATCCACGCTGATGCGCTTGTCGATCAGCGAGAGGACCCGCGGCGAACCCGATTCCGCCCCCACTCCCAGGGAGCGGCAGCCGCTCTCGCGCACCAGCGTCCACAACTCTTTATCAAATTTCAAGACCTGGTCTACGCGGGCCACGGCGCTCCACTTGATGTTAACGCCGGCCTCGATCATGCCCCGCAAGACCTGGCGCGCCCGCTTGAGGCTGACGAAGAAATTGGGGTCGATAAAGGTGACGTGATCCAGCCAGTACTCTTTTGCCAGCCTGGCCACCTCTTCCACCACCTGCTCGCTGCTGCGCCCCATCCATTTGCGTTCCGTGACCAGGGGCTCGGCGCAGAAGCCGCAGTTGAACGGGCAACCGGTGCTGGAGATGTACTGCAGCGAACGGAACACGGGGCTGTTGCGGGTAATGATCTTTTCGACATCCAGCAGCTCGTAGGGCAGGGGGGGCAGCTCCTTCAGGGACACTTGCGGCCGGGGCGGATTGGCGACCACCTTGCCGTCCTGATCGAGGTAGAGCGTGCCGGCCACCCCCTCCACCCACCGGCCCTCCTCCAGCCGCTGCACCACTTCGAGAAAAGTCGCCTCACCCTGGCCGCGCACGACGATATCGACATAGTCCTCGGCCAAGGTCTGTTCCGGCATGATGGTAGGGTGGTACCCGCCCCAGACGATGGGCAGCTCCGGCAGGTGCCGGCGCACGAGGCTGGCGTACTGGATGGCGCCGCGCAACTGATTGCCGGTCATGGAGCTGACGCCAAGACAGATGGCGCCGCGGCAGGCGTCGAGAACGTAGCCCTCCAGGTCCCCGTTCCCAGCTATTCCCTCGTAGATGAGGACCGGCTCGTAGCCGGCTTCCTTGATAGGCCCGGACAGGGCCAGAATCGACATGGGAAACCCCGGCGTAGAGGCGGCCGGAGCCTTTCCATAATTCCTGACAGGGTTAGGGAAGAACAGTACTACCTTCTTGGTCTCAGCCATGCGAGTGGTTCCTTTCTGGGAGTCGGCCGGCGCACACCGAAAAATTCAAAGGATGTCGCTCGGCACGATCTTGCGTTCAATCTTGCGGTATAGCCTCCAGGCGAAATATGCGGCGGAGTTCTTCTCACAGACGCCCATCAGCGGACGCCAGCGCTGGTTCTTGTGGCCGAAGTAGCTCACTAGGCCGCGCAAGCGCACCAAGTCCCGCCGAGGCAGACCCGGCAGCGACAGCGGCGTATCCTCCCACACATTCGGTACGCCTGTGGATTCCACTTCCATCAGACCCTCAGCCTGCGCCATTTCATAGAACGGCGTTCCCTTAAAAGGATAGCAAAGGGTCACCATGTAGTGGTCCAACCCCCTGTTATAAAGATCCTGGATCAGGTCCAGGGTGTTCTCGATATTCTCGCGCGTCTCATGCGGCATGCCCATCACAAAGAAGCCGAACACCTTGACGCCATGGTTCTTGCAGATGTCCACGGCCGCCTGCACCTGTTCCTGGCTGTAGCCTCGATTCAAATGGCGCTGCCGGTACCCCTGGTCGCCCGACTCGATGCCCAGGCCGACCAGGTTCGCCCCCGCCCCGGCCACCATGGCGATGCGCTCATCGGTCACCGTCTCCGGGCGGGTGGTGAAGCGGAAAGGCAGGCCGACCTCCGCGGTCCAGCGGCGGCAGAACTCCTCAATGCGGGAGTCGCGCAGCAGGAATGTCTCATCGATGAAGTTGACGTAATCAAGCCGGAAACGCTCTTTCTTGTCCAGCGCCTCTGCGATGATGCGGTCCACGGATTTCTCGCGGTGGTATCTGCCCTTCCCCTTGTAGAGCTGGTGCAGCGTGGGACTGATGCAGTAGGGACAAGCGTAGGGGCAACCACGGCTAGTTTCCAGGGCGCCGATCTTGCGGGGCCCGTCTACGAAGATCCGGGAGTGCGAGTCGACGAAATGACGGCGGTCCCAGATATCCCAGTCGGGGAGGGGCAGCGAGTCCAGATCCTGGTTCAGCTGCCGTACGTCGCTTTTCGCCAGGCCCTCGGGCCCGCGCACCCAGCACCCCTCCAGAGCCTTGACCTCGTGGCCAGCCTCCAGTTCCTCCACCAGCTCCATCAGTGCCTCTTCCCCTTCTCCCCGCACCAGGAAATCAATCGTCGCCTCCGCCATCACCTCATCGGGGGCCACCGTCGGATGGGGCCCGCCGACGACGACCGGCAGGTCTGCGCCGGCCAGCACTGGAAGCAACTCGCGACGGACGAAATCCCACTCGAAAGACCTGATGGAGATGCCCACGAGCCCCGGGTCAAAACGGGCCAGTTCGCGGGAGAGGATGTGGCGGGCCTGGGAGAGGTCCAAGTAAGTGTAGTCGATCAAAGAGACTTCATGGCCGCCGGCCTTGAGACACCCGGAGAGCTGGCTGATGCCGACCTGGGGCAAGGCAGCGTTCTGTTCGATGTTCGGATAGGCGAGGAGAACCCTCAATATGACCTCCGCGGCTTTCGGGGCAGCTGGACAGATGCAATCGAGTCAGCTGAATCAGCTATGGTTTTCCATGCCCTCACCGTCTGCAAATATTCTACACCACATCTCAAAGGTAACCAACGACCAAACCCGCCAGACATCCTTCTTCCTGCCCAGGGCGCGGTTGACCAATTCCTCGACATAGGCGGGGTCGAAATAGCCGCGGGCGCGGGCGCGCTCTCCCAGGAGCAGTTCCCGCACCTCCTGCCCCAGGGGGCCGCTCAACCAGCTGTCGATCGGCGCCGAGAATCCCTGTTTGCGGCGGTTGACGATGCTGTCAGGAACGCGCCCGCGGGCGACTTTTTTCAGAACCAGCTTGGATTCGTTTCCCCGCACCTTGTCCGCGGCCGGAATCGAAGCCGCCAGCTCCACGAGGCGGTAGTCCAGGAACGGTACCCGGGACTCGATGGAGTGGGCCATGCTCATGCGGTCCTCGGTCCTGAGGATGCTGGCCAGCATGTTGCGGAAGTCGTTGTAGAGCATGCGGTCGATGAGGTTGCCGGAATCGCACTCGTCCAGGGACCGGTGGAAGGTCATCAGGGGGGTTGTAACCCT
>JAJYIN010000185.1 GCA_021790075.1 Actinomycetes bacterium
TCTCCTCCAGCCTCACCCTGGCTTCACGCCTGAGACTGACCGCGATATCCATGACCGATTCCACCGTCTGGAGCGTTTCCAGCCTGGCTTTCAGGATGTTTTTTTCCAGACGCGCGTAGTCTCCTGCCAATTGCTCGGTCATTTCCAGCATGCGGCCGGCCATGCCCGCCAGCGCCGCGTCGACAATCTCGGCAAAATGCGCCAGCTCCTGCTCTGCTTCCTGACCGGCAACCGGCGCCCTGGCAGCCTCTTCCATATCGGAATAACGGCGCCGGGGAAGCGGGGTCTCGGGCATGGGAGCTTGCCGGAACGGCGGTTGCGGATCGCCGGCGCGGGTCCGCGAACCGTGCCCGTAAGGCTGATCGGAATCCCCAGCGGAAAACGGCTGGCGGCCGTACTGGCCAGATCCCCCGGCCGGCGGTCTGGATTCGGGTTGAAGTTTGAGTTCGGCGATGCGGCGATCGACCAGTTCCTGAAGATCCATGGGCCTCCTGTCATACGTAGCGGCTTCGACTTTTTCCTGGGACCCGGAGCGCGGCAAAGCCCAGGCCATAACCTGTTCGCCGTTACGTATGCGCAGGGCCAAACGAGGAGCGGCCCTATCATGGTTGCTGCCGGGGACCGCACGATTTAATTCTACATGCTCTGGTTGGTTTCCTTTAATACCGTGGACAAAGGCCCGGCGGCACCGCGTCTCCATCCCCGTTAGCTGGACGGGGATTCGGGCGGGAACGCAGCGCCGCCACACCAAAGGTTTCCGGCACCCGGAATAACGGGAGCGGCCTGTCAGAGTTTGGTGACGGTGATGAGGACCTCGGTTGTTGAATCGGAAGATGAGCCGGGGTCGCGGATGGCGCCGCCGGATGCGATGGCCTGCCCCGCCGTGAGTCCGGGGCCGCCGCCCTGGCCCGCATCAGCAACCCGGTCGCCCTCCGGAGACGTCGTCGCCATCCGCGTGATGAGCTGAGTGATGACCTGTACCCCCGGCGCGTGGCTCTGGACGTCGAGGGCGTCGCCGCCGAAGTTCACGCTCACGGCCTCCTTGACCGTGACACCGACGCGGACGGAGCTGGACGATGATCCAGCCAGAACCGCCGAGGGAACAAAGCAAGCGCAAGCGAATGCGGCCAGAAAGAGAGCCATGACGGTACTTGCACGCCGTTTCTTTGCTGTGTTGTCCATTGTTCCTGCCAGTCCAATGGACAAACCGCGTCGCCGCTTCGCTTGCGCTTGGCTACCCGGAGGAGGCGTAAAAAAAGCTCAGCTGCCCCACCAGTCGGAGCAGATGAGCTGCACAAGCAGAACGCATCGGCGCTCAAATTGAAGAGCAGCCTATCAAGCTTCGGCGGCCGGGCTATCTCCGCAACGGGAGACCCCTAGCTTTGCGCCCCCACCTCGCGATGGGTTTGCCTTTTCGTTCTTACATCTAAAATATCGGCCTGGAACTTACCCTTCTTGAATAAATTCGTTTCTTCCATCGGACGATTGAGCGTTATAATGGAGGCTATCAAAGGTGCCGGGCCGGCGAAAGACCGCCCGCAAGAAATGAGCAAAGCGACAACAATCCAGCGTAATAGTGGCAAAGCGACCGCTTCGCGCAAGACTATCATGATAGTTGGCGGCGCGATCGTGGCGCTGCTGATCCTTTCTTACATCTCCATGGCGTCAGTCTTTCCGGCCAGCATCAAGGTCAGTCCGGCTGATGGCAGCCAGGACGTGGCAGTCGACCAGCAGATCTCGGTCTCCACCAGCTGGCTGCGGGGCAAGATAAACAGCGTCACGGTCAAGCAGTCGTCGCTCAATCCCGCCGGAGCGTCTCTCGGAGACAAGACAATCAACGGTCATTTGCAGGACGGTGTATTCGTGACAGACAGCGGTCCGCTGAAGCTGGAGCAGGACTCCCGCTACGAGGTGACCGTCGCCGCCCAGCTGACCGAATTTACGCTCACCGGCCCGCGCCACCGCGATGTGACGCAAACTTTCAGCTTCCAGACGATCACCACGCCGGCGCCGATCTTCTCCCAGGATACCCAGGTAGTGCCCATGGGCCAGCCGATCGTCGTCGATTTCAACACGCCCGTCCGGGCTTTCACCTATCAGCTCAATCCTGACATGCAGTCATCGTCGAGCATCGACAGCTCCAATCCGACCCGCGCCTACATTACACTCGCCAATTACCAGCAGGGACAGAAATTCGATCTGACGATCACCGGCGCGACGGGGAAGGACGGCATCAAGATGACCCAGCCGTATACCCAGAAGATATCCACCACCGAACCGCTCAAGGTGGAATTCATCCCCGGTGACGGCGAGGCAGGGGTAAGCGTCTACGAACAGCCGACCCTGAAATTCACCGAGAACATCAAGAACCAGGGAGACGCCGACAAGCTGCTCTCGGTCGATCCGTCGACGGCGGGCTCCTGGCAATGGGTGGCGCCGGACAAGGTGGCTTTCAAGCCGGACAAGGACTGGAGCAACGGTGAGCAAGTGACCATCCGTCTCAAGGGCGGCGAGCAAGGTTTCCGCGGCGACAGCGGCAGCTTTTTAAGAGAAGACGTCAGCGCAACGTTCACGGTCATCCCCGACAAGGTGATCGATGTGAACCTCAGCCAGCAACGGGTCTACGCTTACGATTCCGGGCAGTTGATAAGAACGCTGATTTGTTCTAGCGGTTCGCAGGCGACGCCCAGCCTCACGGGAACCTATTCCGTCTACGCCAAATCACCGGCGGTCGACATGAGCGGCCCCGGCTATCACGCGCCGCACGTGCCGTGGGTGCTGATGTTCAACGGCGATTACACCATCCATGGCAATTACTGGGCAACCCGCTTCGGCGTTCCCACAAGTCATGGCTGCGTCGGCCTGCCGGTTCCCGACGCCCAGTGGCTCTACGGCTGGACCCCGATCGGCACCATCGTCAAGATCCACTATTAGGAACCGCGAGCCTGGCCTCCTCGCTGGATTGCCACAGCTCCGACAAAAAAGGGAAGCCCGCAGGCTTCCCTTGATTTTAAATATGCCTGAAGGTCAAGCGTCAGGAGAGGCCGAGCTCTGAAACCAGCGCTGTTTTCGGCATCGCGCCGACTACCTGCTTCGAAACCGAGCCTTCCTTGAACAGCAGGATGGTGGGGATGCTCATGATCCCGTATTTGCCCGCCGTCTCACGGTTCTCGTCCACGTTGAGTTTGGTGACCTTGACCTTGCCCTCGTAATCGTTGGCGATTTCCTCGATCAGGGGGCTGACCATACGGCACGGACCACACCACGCCGCCCAGAAATCAACAATCACGGGCAGGTCCGAATCCAGGACCTCGGCCTGGAAATTCGCATCGCTAACTTCTAAAACGCTACCCGCCAACTTATTCTCCTTTCGCTAGTACAGTTTTCCGATTTGCCGCCTGCGGCAGCGCATCGTCTTAATCATACCCTAATTACAGGTGCCGAATCCTGATCGCCCCGTCCGGGCACGCCGAAACACAGTTGCCGCAGCCACGGCAGAGGCTGCCATTCACCGTCGCCACCTCGCCCGGGTCCATCTGGAAAAGGGCCTTGGTCGGGCAGGCATCCCTGGCGGGACAGCGATCGTGCGCCGTGCATGAATCGGTATCGACTACTGCCTGTTGCATCGCATCTTCCTGTCGATTACTTCCCGTGATTTTTTCTCGGCCTCACGGGCCGTCATTCCTAGCCTCAGCCAAAGCTGAAACCACCACCACTACCACCGCTGCCGCAACTGCCGCCGCCGATGCCGAACGAGCTGTTGTAGACCTGGCGGACGTCACGGCTTTTGCACTCCGGGCATTCCTTGTCGTCTTCGCCCAGGAATCCGGTCACGAACTTCTCGAACTCTTTGCCGCAGGAGTTGCATTTCAAATCGTAAATCGCCACTGAATTCACCTCCGAATAAAACCGGCCCGGCGAACACCGGGCGGTATCGTCAACCATGTTGACACGGGAATAACAACCTTTTTGATGTTGCCGTCCAATAAAGGATTCAAACCCGCAAGGATAGCGTGGAAGCAATAAAACGCCGGCGCGTGTTAGACTATCCGGCATGCTATCGAATCCTTTATACCAGCAT
>JAJYIN010000186.1 GCA_021790075.1 Actinomycetes bacterium
GGCGCAGCAGCCGGCCGGGTTCGCCGATATAGCGGACCTGCTCCATCCCGAACTGCTCCGCCAGCCGGCCGGCGAAACCGGACAGCTCCTCCTCGTGGCTCAACTCCCCGATGCGGCCCGGGCCGGCGTCGTGACGGCACGTTGCCAGGGGATAAATATCGTAAGCCGGCTCTTCGTAGGAATGGGAAGAGAGCAGCGCCGCCACAACCGCGCCGGCATTCCCGGTGGGAAAAACCATTTCCAGGCGCGTCTCCACAACTCTCTCATCCTTCCCCAACCGGCCCACAGCCGGGTGGGCTCCTTCCGTAGGCAGGAAAGTGCCGGTCCCCTCCACCATGAACGAGCAGTGCCTGTAATCGCCGATGACGCCGGCGCCCGCACCAAACAGAGTTTCCCGCACGCGGTCCAGGTCGGACGCGGGGACGAACGTGACCAGCTTGGACCAGCCCGCCGCTGCGCCCTCGAGCGGCTTCACCTGCATGAGGCCGATCAGTTCCGCCATGGTATCGGCCAGGCCGCCGCGGGCGGAGTCGAGATTGGTGTGCGCCGCCACCACGTTTATGCCGGCGGCGCTGGCGAGGCGAACCAGCTTCCCCGTTTCGGAATCGTCACTGGCCGACCGGATCGGCTGGAAGATGAGAGGATGATGGGTGAGGATCAGGTCGTATCTCCCCGCAATCGCTTCGGAGATGACTGCTTCGCTCACGTTAAGCGTAACCAGGATCGAGCTCACCGACGCGCCCCTGGCGCCAAGCTGGAGCCCGGTGTTGTCCCAATCTTCCGCCAGCGCCGCCGGCGCCAGTCCCTCCAGGATGCCCAGGAACTCGTTTACGAGGATTGCCATCTGTCTCCCCACCCGGGTTGGGAGTCTAGCGGGCTCGCATCAGTGTGGGGGCCGCAGCCAGCCACAATCTTGTCCTGCAGATGATCCGGCCGGACCACTAGGAAGCGCTTTCCTGCAAGACCAGCCCGCCCACCAGGGGAGCCGGGATGCCTGGAATGCGGTCGATGACCTGGTCCTTGGCGACGTCATAGACGAAGATGCTGCTGCCGTCCTCGACCGGCTGGTGGCTGACCGAAATGTACGCCGTTCTGCCGTCGGAACTGAAGACGATCGAATGCGGCTCGCCGCCGATGGGGATCCGCTTGATGACGGTCTCCGTAGCCATGTCGATCTTGACCAGCGAGCTGTCGGCGCCGTCGGCGAGGTACATGTATTTGCCGTCGGGAGTGACCTCGATCTCCCGCGCCATGTAACCGCCGCTCGGCGACGAATTAGTGACGTTCTGGATCTTGTTGACGGGCGTGCCGCTGGGCCAGTTGAGCTTGGCGATATATCCGCACTCGTTCGGGTCCTGCGGATTGAACATGTTGCTCAGGTATACAAACTGGCCGTCGGCGGACCAGGCGATGCCGCAGATGCTGGTGGTGGCTCCGGCGCCGCCGATCCCAGGCGACATGATGGTGTCATTCTGAAACGGATAGACCTTGCCATCGGCCATGCTGGCCAGGTAGATCCTGCCATCAGGCCCCACTTGCATGGCGCAGATGGCCAGCTTGGCATCCGGAGGCGGCATGATCGATTTTGTCACCTTGTTGGTGGACAGGTCGACAACCAGGACGCTGCCGTCCTGAGCGTTTCCCAGGTAAATGCTCGAGGGCTGTTCCAGGGCGACGCGGCCTCTGGTGTTGGGGGCGGTCTTTGTATCTGTGGGGAAGATGATCCCGTGAGGAGCTTTTGCTTCCGGGATGTTGACCATTTCCACCTGTTTGGTGGCAAGATCGATGATGGCCATGCCCATATCGCCGGATCCGGCCTGTAAATCGGCAGTTCCGGTAACCGCCACGTACAGCTTCCCCTTGCTGCTGCCGTTGCCGGCGGTGGTGACCGGCGAGCCGGTGGGACCGCCGACACTGGTCGCCTCACTGGTGCTGCCACAACCAAGCTGCAGGCCAACAAGGACCATGGCCGTCAGGGCTACTACGATGACTGCCGCGATGAACCTGGCAGATTTCGGCATTCTTCCCACACTGACCTCCTCGGCGGCCGATTGTCCACAGATATTCCATCCGCCGTGCGGCGCCTTAGCCGCAGGCGGACATAGGGTGTAACTTCGTTGTCTCTGATTCCTTATCCTGCCGGGATAACGTCCTGCCGGGGAAACGGCGCTTGAAGGTTAGA
The DNA here is from genome assembly GCA_021790075.1 of Actinomycetes bacterium. GTDB lineage: Bacteria > Actinomycetota > Thermoleophilia > BMS3ABIN01 > BMS3ABIN01 > JAJYIN01. Next base: position 2,183 of record JAJYIN010000186.1, read on the forward strand.
GTTCATCCTTGCCGATCTGCTCCATGTCATCGCCGCAGCAGACCAAGGTGCCTCCCCCCGCGGTAACCACTTCTACCTCATTGCCACAGGTGTTGCACCGATACATCTCACCCTCGGTTGTGACCACCATGTCCGGACCTCCTTGCTGGCTTCGCTTTCAGGACGGCTACTGCCATGGCCGGCGCTTCCAATCGCTACTTGTACTAATAGCCACTAACCTGGCCGGCAAGGAGGTTATTCCCGTGAGATGAAATTCTACACCGTAACCGCGGCTGGCGGAACTCTGGCGAGGCAGGGTCGCGGGCAAGATATAGGCGGCCCCGTCAGGGGCCGCCTGATTCCACTGGTAATTGCAGTGCTTTAACTGCTTACTTGCTGCGTCGTGGCAATTGCAGCTTATCTTCTTACTGCTGCATAGTCGCAGGAGCGCCCTGATCACCACGTTTGTGATGGCCCAGGAGACCCATCAGATTCTTGAGCGGCTGGACGTCACCGCTCGGCTTCTGGATCTGGAAGTCCTGGCCAAACTGGGAGAACTTGACCTGAGCGTCGAGTTTCACGTCCGTTATCCCCTTCAGGATGGCATCGACCCTGGCGGCTTTGCCCTGCGGGGCATCGGCCTCGAGCACCGGCGCCAGAGCGGACGGATTCACATCGACATCCACTTTCACCTGACGCACCTGATTGCCGCCATCGATCCACCACTCCAGGTTCAGCTGCTTGGTGGCGCTCTCGATCTGACCCTTGGCAGCCGTCAGCTTGGCCGCCTCGGCCGTCTTGCCGCAATTGGTCGCGGCAGCCGCGGCTTCAGTAAGAGCCTTGTCCAGATCGGTGGAGGCGGTGTAATGGGTAGTGGCCACGCCATCGACGGTGTCCGGAGACTGCTGCACGTTCGTGAGCAGCGCCTTGGCGCCGCCTGGGAAAGCGCCCTGGAGGCACGCCTTGCCCTGAGCTTCGGCCGTGCCGCTGCCGTTGTCCCTGCGGTTCCCAGGGCGTTTGACCTGGGTGAGATCGCCAGTGTCGTACCAGGCACCGCCCAGATTCAGGTAGAGATCATGGTCTACGGCGATGAACTGCAGGTTCGAGAGGATGCTCTTGGCAAGGGTCCCGCCGAGAGATCCCTGGAGGCCGCTGCCGCCGCGGGCTGACAGTTTCTGGATGATTCCGTCAAGACCATTCAGCTGCAGGTTGCCCTGTACCTGGGGGCCATTGTCGCTCTTCTGGACGTCCGCTCCCCCCTGGGCGCTCAGGTTCAGCGGCAGGACGCCCTGCAGCTTCGGATTGACCGTTGACAGGTCGCCGCTGACCTGGAGATTGACATTGTAATCGACATGTCGGGAAATCACATTCCCCGACGCTGTCGTCTGGCTGCCGCCACTTGACTGCGCCAGCGCATAACTCGTCACCCCGGCCGCCAGTACGACCGCCAGCAAAAGCAACCCGATCACAGCGACTTTATGTTTTTTCCACATGGCATACCTCCTCGAAAGCCCTGACAGATAAGGCAACGGGCCTTCAATACTTGCTATTTGCAGCGTATTTTAGCACTCACGCGGCGGCGTGTTGTTAAGTTTGTGTAAGCATTCTGTAAAAGCGAGGGCCGCCTGCTTCTGAGCGGGCGGCCCGGGCAAGAATCGTTTTCTTCAGCAGTTACGGGATTGAGACCGTGAAACTCCCGCTGATGGCAGCCACATTGCCCGCCCGGTCGGCCACGGTGCCGCTGATGGTGTAGGCGCCGCTGGTCAGGCCGCTTGCCGGGCAGC
>JAJYIN010000014.1 GCA_021790075.1 Actinomycetes bacterium
TTCCGATCTGATCTCAGGCGTCGCCGGCACAACGCCGTCCGCCAGGCCTTCCATGTAACCGGATATGCTCGTCAGCGGCGTGCGCAGCTCGTGGGCAATGTTGCCCATCAGGTCGCGGCGCATCCGCCGGGATTCCTCCAGGCTTCCGGCCATGCTGTTGAGGCTGTGCGCCAGGCTGCCGATCTCGTCGCCGGATTCGACCTCGACCCGCTGGCTGTAATCGCCCTCGGCGATCTTTTCCGTGACGGCGGCCATTTTGTGAATCGGGCTGGTGATCCGCCTTGCGATCAACAGACTCATGACGACGGCCACCACCACCGCGGCCAAACCGCCCCATACCAGCGACAGATTCAGGGTGTCCTGAAAGGTCTGGTTGAGATCGCTGGCGGTGCCGCCAGACATCATTCCGCCCATGCCCATCTCCGACATGAGGCGCAAATGCTCGCTATAGGAGTTGATGCTGATCTGCCTGGTGATAAGAATGACGACAGCTAGGCAGGCAGCCGCCACCACCAGATAAGTGACCAGCAGTTTCCACTTGATTTGATTCCATTTCATTGTTATTCACATGGCTCCAGTTTATATCCCACGCCCCGGACCGTTTTGATAAAACAGGGCCGGGACGGATCGTTCTCAATTTTCTTTCTCAACTTGGCGACATGTACGTCGACTACGCGCGCGTCCCCGAAATAGCTGTACCCCCATACCTGCTCCAGCAGATTTTCGCGGGTGAAGACCATCCCGGGGCGCGCCATCAGGGCCGCCAGGATCTCGAACTCGCGCGCAGTCAGGTCAAGGTCGCGGCCGCCTGCCCTGGCGATATGCCGGTCCATGTCCACCTCGAGATTGCCGGCATGCAGTAAACCACGGCGCTTCCTCCTTCGGCTGCGCCCGCCGCAGGATCGCCTTGACTCTGGCAACCAGTTCCCGCGGACTGAAAGGCTTGGTCAGATAATCATCCGCTCCCAGACCCAGGCCCACCAGCTTGTCGGTTTCTTCCGTCTTGGCGGTTAGCATCAATACGAAGACATCTGACTCTGCCCTCAGGATGCGGCATACCTCGAGCCCGTCCACCTCCGGGAGCATCAGGTCGAGAACCAGCATGTCCGGATGCTCCTTGCGGGCCATGGCCAGAGCCGTAGCGCCGTCGGCAGCCTCCAGCACTGTGTATCCTTCCTTCTTGAGATAGGAAGTAACAAGCCGGCGCACGCTGGCTTCATCGTCAACCACGAGTATCTTTTTCCCAGGCATACTGATTTCAGTTTAGAAGAAGGAGCCCCCGGAAGAAAGGGCGCCCAGTAGCAGGCACCGCGCGGGGGGGTTAGGTCAACGTCGGCGCAGGCTCGAGCAGGAATGCGATGGCATCAGTGAAGTGCGTCAGGTTGCTCTCCGACTGGATTGTCACCATATTGTGGTCGACGACGATGCCCTGGTCCAGATAGACGCCGCCACCCTCTTCCAGGGCGGTCTTCACGCGAATATCGCCGGTTACGCGGCGCCCGGCAACGAGACCTGCTGAAACCAGGACGGCAGAACCATTGGCAATGGTGCCCACCGGCTTGCCGGCGGTATGCATTTCCAGCAACAGGATGAGCGCGCGCGGATCTGTCTGGATCATGGCGGTTGAGTTCCCGCCGGGAATTATTATTGCGTCGAGGTTGGCGGCTGACGCCATCGAGAGAAGCATATCTGCCTTCAGCAGCGAACCCCTCATGCCGGCCACGGCCGTCGAGTCCGATTCGCCGGTGCTGATTACACGCGTTTCCGCCTCCCGGGCCCGCAAGATCTCAACGAGTCTGACAACCTGCGAATCATCAAACCCGGGTGCCACAATTATGCCAACTGTCCGTCCTCTCAGGTTCATGGCGTCCACCAAGGGAGAATTAACTCCTCAAAGCCAATTTACCCAAATTCGACGGGGGTAAACTTGGGATATTCTTTATTTCTCTTCGCGGCGGCGGAAGGTAATCCTTGCTTTTCCTGCCTCAGGAGTGGTGTTTTCCAGCCTCTTTTTCATGGAAAGCAGCCACTCTGTCATCTCAGGCGTAATCTCATCGATGAGGCCGTAATGCTGCAGGCCGCAGCCGCAGCTGTTGGAAGCATGGGCGTCCTGCGCCTCCAGAAGGCGCCAGTAGATGCACTTGCCGCGCGTGCACCAGGCTTCAATACCCTGGGCCTCGTAAAGATGGCACTGCTCGTTCTCTATCGTTTCTTCCTCGCTCATGACCCTCTTGTCAATTTCATTGCAAAGTAAATTATACCAGTTAACATCGGAGCGATTTGGCAAGATTAAAGCAGACTGACTCTGAGTATGGTAATCAAGCTGCTTTTGTATTAGCCTGCCTTTAAGAATATAAATCGAAACCAGCCGCCGCTTGATTCGCCGGAATCTGGGTATATAGTAAGCCATAGTTCCTTGTGGAGGATACTTCATTGTCTCTGGATTCAGAAGATGTAGTCCAAATCGCGCTGCCACAAAGAGAAGACTCCGCGAAAATAGTGCGCCTTACCACTGCTGTAGTCGCCAGCCGGGTCGGGCTTAACCTGGACCAGGCGGACGACCTCAACACCGCCCTGGACGAACTGTTTCGCCTGTTCCTGAACGAAAACGATCCCCCCCACCCCCGGTTTTATGTCCGCTACACCATCGGGGCCGCAGACCTCGAGGTGGTGGCGAAAGGCATCTCCCAGAACCTCTTCGATGACTCCAGCAAGATGAACCGGTTCAGCCGTTTCATTCTGGAGAAAGTCGCCGACAAAGTGGAAGAGATCCCCAGCCCGCAAGGGGGATATGAAGTTGTCATCGTCAAGAGTCTGAGCGCCTGAGCAAATTGCCACGCAAACCAAACAACGCTCTCAGCAAGGAAGAAATTCTCTCTCTTTTCCGTACCTATCAGGGAACCAAAGAACCGGAGATCAAAAACCTGCTGGTAAACGCCCATTTGGACCTCGTGCATTCGCTGGCACGGCGTTTCATCAACAGGGGAGAGCCTCTCGATGATCTGGTGCAGGTGGCTTCAATGGGCCTGCTCAAGGCAATTGACAGGTTTGATTCTGACCGAAATGTGCAATTTACTACCTATGCGGTGCCGACCATTGTTGGCGAGCTCAAACGCTATTTCCGGGATAGGGCTTCCACAATACGGTTGCCCAGGGGGTTACGTGAAAGAAGCCACGCGCTGAATATAGCAGTGCAAAAATTTTCTCAGGAGCATGGCAGATCGCCCAGCATCGCCGAGATCGCGGAGTCTATGGACATCAGTGAGGAAGACGTAATCGAAGGGCTGGAGAGCGCCGAAAGCGTATCTGTTGCCTCCCTTGATACGAGTTCTTCTGAAAATGGCGACCTTTCGCTGCTCGACATTGTGGGGGGAGAAGACAAGACTCTGAAACTACTCGATGAACGCCTCAGCCTAGCCGGCGCCATGTCCGAGCTCGGTCCCCGGGAGCAGAACCTGCTCTATCTCCGGTTCGTGGAAGGGCTCAGCCAGACCGAGATCGCCAAACAGCTGGGCATTTCCCAGATGCATGTTTCTCGTCTTTTAAGAAGGACTTTGCAGGCCCTCAGGCAAAATCTTACTACCGCACGGGAGACCCGTTGACCTTGGAAATCGAAGATTCACATAAGCAGGTTCTGAACCTGGTCGTCCCCGCCAAGGCGGAGTACCTGTCCCTGGTGCGCCTGGTTGTGGCGGCAGCCGCAAAGGACCAGGGATTCACTGACGAAAGCGTCGCCGACATCAAGGTTGCGCTTTCGGAAGCTTCGACCAACGTGGTGAAACATGCTTACGCCGGGAACTGCGCCGCCGGGCATGTTATTCAGATCGCCTGTTTTGAGGAACCTGACAGATTTGTCGTCGATGTGCTCGATTACGGGCGCGGAATGCCCCTGCCGCCGCCTGCCTCAGAGGGAGGCCTTGGGTTTGGCATCATGGGGAGCCTGATGGACAAGGTCGACGTCGAGACCGGCGACACGGGCACCACCGTGCATCTGGCCAAGAGCTTTTCCACTTCACGCCACGCCGCCTGAGCACACCGGTTTCATCCCCCCGGTTCCCAACGTGGTTGCCTGCGGGTTTTCCTGCGGGTGTATCCCGGATGAAATCCTGATGGTGCCCGAGGTGGGATTCGAACCCACACACCCGCAGGCGAGGGATTTTAAGTCCCTTGTGTCTACCAGTTCCACCACTCGGGCACGCCAGGCGCCTGCGGCCTTTTCCGGAATGGCCGCGAATGGCCGCCTTCTCCGGAATCTTATATAACCCCATCCGCCAGCGCTACTGCTGCCCCGTCGAGGATATCCCTTTCGCTGACGGCAAACTCCTCCACTCCAGTGTAACGCAACAGCCTTGACGCAATCAGGGCGCCGCCCACGATCACATCGGCCCGGCCCGGCTCCATCGTGGGGAAACAGTCCATTTTTTCCGCAACGGTCATGGCGGCCAGCTTTGAGAGCCAGCTATCCACACACCCGCGTGTGAGCCGGTGGCAGTGCACCCGCGCACGGTCATAAACCTCCAGCCCCAGGTCGATGGCCGCCAGCGCCGTTATGGTGCCAGCCACTCCCATAGCCAAGTCTGGCACGGAAACCGCCTGGCGGTCGATTTCCGAATCGAACAACGCATCGATATAAGCGGCGGCCGCCGCCAACTCGCCCGCCGCTGGCGGATCGGATTTCAGCATGCGTTCACTCAGCCGCACGCAGCCGAGCCGGAGGCTTCGCGCGTATTCAACATTTCCACCACTGCCTGCCGCCACTTCGGTGCTGCCACCGCCGATGTCAAACAGGAGCACTCTCAGCGACGGATCCGTCTCCATGGTGGAACCCTTAAAGCTGAGAGCGGCCTCCTGGTTGCCGCTGAGGATGCGGTAGGAAAAGGTACGGCCTTGGGAAGAATGGGACCGGGCCAGCTCCGCCAGGAACTGCCCGCCGTTGGCGGCGTCCCTCACCGAGCTGGTGGCAATGATGATGGCCCTCTCAGCCCCCAGCTTTTCGATGACCTCGGCATACCCGGAAACGCATTGCCGGACCCTGTCCTTCGCCGGCCCTTCCAGATGGCCGGATCTGTCCACCCCCTCCCCCAGCCGTGTTACCCGGGTGCGGCGATCGAGCTCATCGACCATGCCGTTGCTGACGTCTGCCACCAGCAGCCGGGTGGAATTGGTGCCCGTATCGATGACCGCAACCCGTTCCGGGCCGCCTCCATCAGTCGCCATCATCCGAGATATCCGCGGCCATGGCGGCGCAGCGGTTGTCATCACACCAGGTACTTTCGAGCTTGCCGGCGATCATCATTCCCAGGCGGTAATTATCATGGATGAGGTAGTAGGCATAGTGGGCGTGAAGGCATTTGAGCAATGCGTCGTCACGTGCCTGGGCGATGCGGAACCCGCTGAGGCCGGCGCCGGAGGCAGTCGCTGCGGCGACAAAAGCCATGCTGGCTCCGCCGCCTTTGCCGGCGGCCACGGCCTCCACCCACTCGCGGCTGTGCTCCTTCTGGGCCCGCCTGAGGTCGTCCATCAATTCCCGGTCGTGCAGCAGCCATTCCTGCAGATCGTCGATGGCCCCTTCATCCTCCAGCCGGGCGATGTGCCGCCGCAGATAGGGGCAGCTCAGATAATGGATGTTCGGGTTGGGATATCCGGAGCGGTCGAAAGGCGAATTCCTGAGCACCGCCGGCCAGCCATTGGGACAATTCATCTCAACGGTAAAATAAATGGCGGGGATGCGTCCCAGCTGGCGCGCGACCAGCCTTACAGTCCCTTCATCGGGCATGCCGCCATCTGGCAATCTACCAGGGAGCAAGCGATCTGAGGGCGCCGAGCACCCGGTCCTTGAGTGACTTTTCCTCCGGGGCGGCTGGTTGTGGCGGGGTTTTCGGGGCATTCTTGCTTAAGTCCTTCACCACGTATGGCTGCTCGCCCGACCGCACCAGGCCGAGGTCGCGGCGGGCCACTTCCTCCACGTAAGCGTTCGTTCCCAGGCGTTCCTTCTCGACCTGAAGTTCATCATGCTGCTCCTGCAACTTATTGGTGGTGGACTGTTCCTCGTTTATGCTCTTGGTCCTGTCGACATAGTCGCGTACCGGTGAAATATAACTTCCAATAATAGCGAGTATAATAAGCAGGAATACGAGGCGCCAGATGCCGCGCCTGCGGGAAGCCAAACTGGTTGCTCTGGGGATTGCAGCCGTTCTCGCCAATTTTCCTCGCTTTCCTTCCTGATTCTTATCAATATTACTTCGCCGTGCCTCCCGCCTACCCTTCACGAACATCAGGCTTTGCAATTTTCAGGGAGTCCCGGAAACAGCATCCTCCTCCATCCAGTGCACCTTGATCAGGTTGGTGGTGCCGGGTACATTCACCCGCACTCCGGCGGTTATGATTATCTTCTGGCCGGGCTGGGCGAAACCGCTCTGCCGGGCGGCGCTGATGGCCTGGTTGAACATGTCGTCAGTGTCCCTTGCCCGCGGCACCAGAAACGGATGGACGCCCCATGACAGCGAAAGCTGGTTCACCACGTCGGGGCTGGAACTGACAGCCACAATCGGCGGCGGCGGCCTGTGCTTTGATACTTCCAGCGCCGTGGTTCCGGAACTGGTTGGCGTCACGATCGCCTTGGCGTCGATGCTGACCGCCAGGTCGCAGGCGGCGGCGCTGATGGCGTTGGTGACCGAGCCGCCGGCCGGCTGGACGGCTACGGGCCGGCTTCCCAGCGAAGCCTCCACCGTCCTGGCAATCCGGTGCATGGTGGCAACCGCGCGGGACGGATAGCGGCCCACCGCGGTCTCGCCGGAGAGCATCACGGCGTCGGTGCCGTCGTATACGGCATTGGCGACGTCGCTGGCCTCTGCCCTGGTCGGCGTGGGGTTGTTGATCATGCTCTCCAGCATCTGCGTGGCGGTGATTACTGTCTTTGCCTGCGCCGTGGCGCGCCGGATGATCTCCTTTTGCCAGTACGGGACGCGCTCGGGCGGGATCTCCACCCCCAGGTCCCCCCTCGCGACCATGACAGCGTCGGTGGTATCGATAATCTCCCCTATGCAGCGGATGGCCTCGTGTTTCTCGATCTTGGCGATGATCTTGGCCGGCCGGTCCGACAGCTTTTTCATCCGGTCGCGCAGAAGGTTGACATCTTCAGCGCTCCGTACAAATGACAGCGCCACGTAATCGACCCCGGCGTGAAGGGCGAATTCCAGGTCCTGCTCATCCTTGGCCGTCAGGCTGGGGGCCGGTATGGTGATGCCGGGAAAGTTCACGCCCTTGTGCGAGGTGAGCACCCCGCCCGTGGACACGCGGCATTTTACCAGCCCTTTCCGGTCGACTTCCATGACCTTGAGGATGATGCGCCCGTCATCGACGAGGATCTTGCTGCCCTTTTCCACCACGTTCGGCAGATCGCCATAGGCTACGGGGATCGAATCCCGGGAACCGGTTTCACGCCTGGCCGTCAGATCCACCTGCTGGCCCCGCACCAGCTTCACTCCACCGGCGGGCATCTCCCCCACCCTGATCTTGGGACCCTGCAGGTCGGCGATGACGGCCAGCGGCCTGCCGACGGCGTTTGCAACGGCGCGCACATTGGCGATTGCCCGCGAATATTCGTCGTGCGTCCCGTGCGAAAAGTTCAGCCGCGCCGCATCCATGCCGGCGTCAACCAGTTGCCGCACCTGGTGCTCGCCCTGCGTGGCTGGTCCCAGAGTGGCTACTATTTTCGTGCTACGGACAACCATGGAAAAGACCTCTTTTCAAATAAAGTAAAATAACCTATAATAGTTGGTAATTCCCGGCCGGGAGAGTGGCAAAAGCGGCACCCACACGCTGCGTCACAGTCCCGCTTGAAGGTTTGTAATATGGGAAAGAACACGAACAAGAAGTGCAAGGCACCAGGTTGCAACAAGTGGGTGGCGTGTGGCGATAACTCAGACTTCTGCGCCGACCACCAGGGAAAGCCTGACCCGATATCAGCTCTCTATGTTGACAAGACGCCAGAACAGGTGGAAGCCGACGAGCGCATAATCGAGTTCTTTTCCTATCTGCTGCGTAACAAGACACTGGAAGAGCTGATGGGCTGAAGCCCCGGCCCCATTCCACTGCGGAAAAACAAAAGTGTCCCTCCGGGGACACTTTTTCTTTTCCGCGCCTGTCACATGCGCATTTCTGCCGGCTGCAGTCCTGCGGCGCCGCCGTCTTTCCGCTATGTGAGATAAAAGTAAAGGGCATATAACAGCTCTCCCGCCGGACTCATGGAATGGATGGTAACACCGGGGGGCGCATCCAGGAGCGCCTCGCTGTAATTGAAAATGATCTTCACCCCCGCCTTGATGAGCGCGTCGGCGGCAGCCTGCCCGGCCGCCGGCGGCACCGCCAGCACTCCCACGATTATATTCCGCTCCTCCACGACCTTTGAAACCTCGCTCACCGGCAGGACGACCAGGTTGCCCACGCGCTGTCCGGCCTTGGCCGGATCGGTGTCGAACATGGCGGCGACGTTGAACCCGTGATCAGCGAAGATCTTGGAACTGGCGATCGCGGTGCCCAGGTTGCCGCCGCCCATGATGGCCAGGTTGTGCTGGCCCGAGGTATGAAGGATATCCTTGATGCGGCTGATGAGGTAATCGATGTTGTAACCGACACCACGCTTGCCGAACTTGCCGAATGCGGAGAGGTCGCGGCGGATCTGGGTAGGGTTCACGCTTGAGTATTCACTCAGGGTCTTGGAGGAAATTGTGTTCTTGCCGGATTTCTTGGCCTGGGTCAGAATCTGCAGGTAACGCGACAGGCGGGCGGCCACGCCCAATGGCAACCTTTCTTCTACCATCTTCTTGCTTCCTCCGTGGTGCTTCGTTAATGGCAACACTCTAACCTATGTATGTATCACTTTGCAACTTTCGTTACCTGTTTCCATTTGCATTTCCGGGGGGATAAGAAAACAAATCAGCTAAATTCTATGCAGAATCTGAAACCATCCCGGGGCAGACGCGTCTGAAGGTTGATTCTAGCAGACTTAGATTTTATAATGTCAAAGTGCTAATAGATGCGAAAATCTTTTTAGGGAGGAATCTCACATGGGTAAAGTAATAGGTATCGACCTGGGAACCACGAATTCGTGCGTTGCCGTCCTCGAGGGCGGCGAGCCCACCGTCATCCCCAATTCGGAAGGCGGCCGGACCACCCCATCGGTCGTGGCATTTACCAAGGACGGCGAGCGCCTGGTCGGCACGGTCGCCAAGCGTCAGTCCGTCACCAACCCGGATAACACCATCACTTCCATCAAGCGGTTCATGGGGCGCAAGGAGTCCAATGTCCGCGAGGAAGAAAAGACCGTTTCCTACAAGGTAGCGGCTGACGGCAGCGGCGATGTCGTCGTCACCGCCGGCGGCAAGGAATACAAGCCGCAGGAGATCTCGGCGATGATCCTGCAGAAGCTCAAGGCCGACGCGGAAGCCTACCTGGGCGAGAAGATCACTGAGGCGGTCATCACCGTTCCCGCTTATTTCGAGGACGCGCAGCGCCAGGCCACCAAGGATGCCGGCAGGATCGCCGGACTGGACGTGAAGCGGATCATCAATGAGCCTACCGCTGCTTCGCTTGCCTACGGCCTGGAGAAGGAGCACGAGCAGACCATCCTCGTATTCGACCTGGGCGGCGGCACCTTCGACGTCTCCATCCTGGAGCTGGGCGACGGCGTCTTCGAGGTCAAGGCCACCAGCGGCAACAACCATCTGGGCGGCGATGACTTTGACAAGCGCGTGGTCGACTGGATGGCGGACGAGTTCAAAAAGGAGCAGGGCATCGACCTGCGCCAGGACAAGATGGCCGTGCAGCGCCTGGTGGAGGCTGCCGAGAAAGCCAAGATCGAGCTTTCCAGCACCATGACCACCGACATCAACCTGCCGTTCATCACCGCGGACGCCAGCGGCCCCAAGCACCTGACTATGTCGCTGACCCGGGCCAGGCTCGTGGAGCTGACGGGCGACCTCATCGAGAAGACCGAGGGACCGATGAAGCAGGCCATGAAGGATGCCGGCGTCAGCAACGGCGACATCCACCAGGTCATCCTGGTCGGCGGCATGACCCGCATGCCCGCCGTGCAGGAACTGGTGCAGAAGATCACGGGCAAGGAGCCCCACAAGGGCGTCAACCCGGATGAGGTCGTCGCCGTGGGCGCGGCCATCCAGGGTGGCGTGCTGGCCGGGGAGGTCAAGGACGTCCTGCTCCTGGATGTGACCCCGCTCTCGCTTGGTATCGAGACCAAGGGCGGCGTCATGACCAGGCTCATCGAGCGCAACACGACCATCCCGACCAAGAAGAGTGAGATCTTCTCGACCGCGGATGACAACCAGACCAGCGTGGAGATCCACGTGCTGCAGGGCGAGCGCGAGATGGCGGCCTACAACAAGACGCTGGGCAAGTTCCAGTTGCTGGGCATCCCGCCGGCGCCGCGGGGCATCCCGCAGATCGAGGTCGCTTTCGACATCGACGCCAACGGCATCGTCCATGTTTCCGCGAAGGATCTGGGCACCGGCCAGGAACAGAAGATCCAGATCACCGGGTCCAGCGGCCTCAGCGATGACGAGATCAGCAAGATGATGAAGGACGCCGAGGCGCATGCCGAGGAAGACCGGCGCCTGAAAGCCCTCGTCGAAGCTCGCAACAACGCCGAGAACCTCATCTACTCGACCGAGAAATCGCTCAAGGAGATGGGCGACAAGGTTGACGACGCCACCAGGGAAGGCCTCCGTATCGCTACCGATGACCTCAAGAAGGCCATGGAGGGCGAGAACGCCGAGGACATCAAGTCCAAGACCGACACCCTGCTTCAGGCCTCCCACAAGCTGGCCGAAGCCGTATACCAGCAGGCCCAGTCGGCACAGGCTGCCGGCGGCGCCGGCCCGCAGGGCGCGGCCGAAGGCCCGGAAGAGGAAGAGGTCGAGGAAGCCGACTACGAGATCATCGACGAAGACGACAAGAACAAATAATCCTGGAGCCTGACCGGATATGACACAACAACAACGCAACGCGCCCTCCGGGCGTGATGACAACAAGCAACAGGCTTCCGAAGCGCCGCGGGACAAGGTTCACGGCGCTTCGGGGGGCAAGGCAGACGCCGCTACGGACCGGAAACTGACAGAGATATCAACCGATGTCTACGAGGAAGCGCTCCGCAAGCGCGACGAATACCTGGAGTCGCTCCAGCGGCTGCAGGCGGAGTTCGCCAACTACCGCAAGCGCGTCCTCAAGGACAGCGAACGGCTGGCCGGCCGCGCCTCCGCGGAAGTGATGGAGGAGCTCCTGCCCGTCATGGACAATTTCGAGCGGGCGATGAAGGCTGCCAGCGAACATGACGAGAAACTGCTGAGCAGCGGCGTCGAGCTGGTCTACAACCAGTTGCGGGACATCCTCGTGAAACGCGGCCTCTGCGAGATCGAAGCGGAGGGCCAGCCCTTCGACCCTACCCATCATGAAGCCGTTCTCTGCCGTCCTTCCCAAGAACACGATGAAGGCACGGTCACCGAGGTGCTGGAAAAGGGCTACAAGGTCGGGGAGCGGGTTGTCCGCCCGGCCAAGGTGGTCGTTTCCACCAAGGAATAGAATCAGGACAACTGATGGCCGCCTGAACTGATGGCCGCACGGGATCCCGGGCGGCCGCCTTGCAAGAGCCGCGGGCCGGTGGCAGCGGTCCGGCTCTTAGCATTTTATTGTGGAAGATCTTTATAAAATATTAGGTGTGGACAAAGGCTCTTCCCAGGCCGAGATCAAGAAGGCTTACCGGAAGCTGGCCCGCAAGTACCATCCAGACACCAACCCCGACGACAAGGACGCGGAGTCCAGATTCAAGGAGATCTCGGCGGCGTATGACGTGCTCTCCGATACCGAGAAGCGCAAGCAATACGACGCCGGGCCGCAGTTCTTCGGCGGCCCGGGAGGCGGTCCCGGGGGTCCCGGTTTCGACTACGCTGCCTTCCAGGAGGCAATCCGGCGGGGAGGTTTCAGCGGCGCTGGAGCCGGTCCGGGAGGGGCGCCCGGCGGCTTCAACATCTTCGACCTGTTCGGTGGTAGCGGCGCCGCCGGTTTCGGCCGCGGCGAACCTCCGGCGAGGGGCGCCGACCTTACCTACGTGCTGAACCTGTCCTTCGATGATTCCCTCAAGGGGGTCACTACCAGGATCGCCGTTGACAAGGACGTCAGCTGTCCTGTCTGCGTTGGAACCGGCGCGGCGCCGGGTACATCACCCGCGACCTGCCCGCAGTGCGGCGGCCGCGGCGTCGTCTCCGAAAACCAGGGTTTCTTTGCGCTCAGCACGCCCTGCCCCCGCTGCGGCGGCCGGGGCAGCATCATCGAGACTCCCTGCCCCCGCTGCGGCGGCGCCGGGATCAGCCACGCCACCAAGAAATATACAGTCAAGATTCCCGCCGGTGTCAAAACCGGCAGCAAGATCAGGCTCAAGGGCAAAGGGCAGCCTTCGGCGCAGGGCGGCCAGCCGGGCGACCTGTACGTGAAGGTCCAGGTCGCGCCCAGCCCCCTCTTTCACCGGCGCGGCGACGACCTGCTGATCGAGGTGCCTGTGACCATCACCGAAGCGGCGCTGGGCGCCAAGGTGCCGGTGCCCACCACCGACGGCACCATTTCGCTCAAGGTGCCGTCGGGCTCGCAGACCGGCAAGATACTGAAAGTAAAAGGGAAAGGCGCGCCCAGGCTCAAGGGCGGCGGGCAGGGAGACCTGCTGGTGAAGCTCAGGGTCGAGGTGCCCACCAAGCTGACCAAGGATCAGAAGAAAGCCCTTGAAGATTTCGCGAAGCTCCGCCAGGACAACCCGCGCGAGACGCTGAAGACAGGGCGTTGAAAATGGCAAGAACAGAAAAAGAACCCGGAGCCTTGTACATGATATCCATTGCCGCCAGACTGGCGGGAATGCATCCGCAGACGCTGCGCATCTATGAGCAGAAAGGTCTGATCACGCCGGCGCGTACGCCAAAAAACACCCGTCTCTACTCTGAAGAGGACATCGAGCGGCTGCGCTACATCCAGAAACTGACAACCGGGATGGGAATGAACCTGGCAGGGGTGGAGAAAGTGATCGAGCTGGAAGAGCACATCACCGACCTGCAGGCGCGCATCGAATCCCTGCGGTCAGAGGTGGAAAACGCCACCCGGCGGCTGCAGGAAGAGGTGGAAGCGGTTCACAAGAGCTACCGCCGCGAGATCGTCCTCTTGCCCCGGACGGAAATCATGCGCGTCCCTCCCAGGCGGCGCCGCTAAACTCGGGGACACCATACTATTTATTTGCAGGTGTTTTGCCGGGCATGTCGCCAATTTAGCAAGAGATTCAAAATTCAAGGTTTAAAAGCTATAAATTATCAATCGCAAAACACCTGCAAATAAATAGTATGGTGTCCCCGAGTTCTATGTCCATCCATCAAACAGGTACTCGACAATACGCCGCCAGCCGTCTGTCCCGGCTCTTGCCTCTGAAACCAGCCGTTGGGCGATAACCGTACCAAATATCATATCTGTAGCCAAAATAATGTCAAGATCGGGGCGCAGTTCTCCACTTTCCATACCTTCCCTCAGAACTGTCATAATTTTCTTCCGGCGGTTGTCGACGAGGGCTTTGCGGAATGATTTACCCAACTCCGGATTCCGACCCATCTCGCCGATCAGTGATTGCAGCCTGTAACTCGGATGGCCGGCCTTTACAATCAGGCGCCACCATTCTTCCATGAAGTCCGTGAGGCGTTCGCGGGCTGTGCCCTCTGCCGGCATCTCCGGTAAATCAGAAATGTGATTGAGCACATCGATGACGAGGTCCCGCTTCGAACTCCAACGGCGGTAAACAGTCGGCTTGCCAACGCCGGCGCGGCGGGCAACGGCTTCAATCGTCATCCGCTCGTATCCGTGCTCGCCCAGGAGCTCGAGGGTGGCGCTGAGGATTGCCCGGTCGACGGCCGGGTCACGGGGCCTGCCGGCGGCGTGCGACAACCGGCCCTCACTGCTGCCGGCGCCGGTCATGGCTCAACCCGCTCTGGCTGGGCCCCATCCGGCATTCCGCCCTCGACTAATATCTCTTCGGAAACCCAGGCTTCGACCGGTTGCTCTTCCGGGCGAGCCGCGTGATGATCTGTATACATCTCTTCCAATCGTTCAAGGTCTTTCTCATCAGGCTCCGCCCGGTTTGGCAGCCACACCAGGGCGACAAAAGCTCCCGTGAGCGCAACCAATGCGCCAATGAAGAAAGAACGGTCCATCGCATTGATAAAAGAGGCAGTTGCTATTTGGGTCAGCGACTTACCGGCGGGTCCGCCAATAGCCGACGCCACCGCCAGCGCCCCGCCTACGGAACTCTGAACCTGGACCGCGGCCTGGGCTGGCAACTGCGCCAGGCTTGAGCCGAATCCCGCTGTGTAGGCCGAGCTGAATATGCTTCCCAGCACGGCGACGCCGAGCGCGCCGCCGATCTGCCGGGTCGTGTCATTCATGGCGGAACCGATGCCTGCCTTCTCCTTTGGCAGCGACCCCATGATCGACTCGGTTGCCGGGGTCATGGTCATCGCCATGCCGAAAACGAGCACGATGAGCGAGGGCAGCAGGTCGAAGTAGCCGGAGCCGACCCCTGTCCGCGAAAGCAGGAACAGGCCCGTCGCGGCTACCGTCATACCCGCCGCGACCAGGACCTTGTTCCCCAGTTTCTGGACCAGCGCGCCCGTGATCGGCGCCACTATGCTAATGACCGCGGCGATTGGCAGAGTCCTGATGCCGGCCTGCAGCGGAGTGTAACCCAGCAGGAACTGTAGATATTGGGTCAGGAAGAACATCGACCCGAACAGCGCGAAAAAGACGAGCGTGATCGAGATGTTGGCCGCTGAGAAACGGGGGTTCCGGAAAAACCTGATGTTCAGCATGGGATGGCTCGAGCGCACCTCCCAGACCAGGAAGATCAGCAGCAGGACCGCAGCGGCAGCGAATATGGCGAGGATGCCATGGTCGGTCCATCCATCCGTCGGGGCTTCGATAATGGCGTAGACCAGCGTCATCAGGCCGGCGATGGAAAGTCCGGCCCCCATTGGGTCGATCCTGGGGGCTGCGGGATCCTTGGAGTTAGGGACGATCAGCCTGCCGCCTACCAGCGCTATGATCACGATCGGAATGTTAATCAGGAAGACCGAGCCCCACCAGAACCGGTCAAGGAGGGCGCCGCCCACCAGAGGGCCGATGCCGATGCCGAGACCCGAGACGCCGGCCCAGATACCGATCGCCCGGCCGCGCTCCCGCGGCGGGAACACGTTTATCAAGATGGACAGCGTCGAGGGCATGATCAACGCCCCACCAACGCCCATGGCGCCCCGGGTGATGATAAGCATCGATGCGGAACCGGCGAAGGCCGACGCGACCGAGCCGCAACCGAATATAATGAGCCCGACCGCAAGCGCCGAGCGGCGTCCAAAGCGGTCGGAGAGGCTGCCCGTGGTCAGGAGCAGTCCTGCAAATACCAGGACGTACACATCAACGATCCATTGCAGCTGGCTGTCCGATGCGTGCAGGTCGCGCACGAGCGTGGGGATGGCGACGTTCAGTATGGTGTTGTCGAGGCCGATCACCAGAAGACTCAGGCAGAGAACCACCAAAATCCACCATCTCCGCTGGTAGCTCTCTCCATACTGGATCTTTTCTGACATGGATTCCATCCCTTTCGCTCATACTTCTGAATATTTACGTTACGACATCGTAACATATTCTAACGGCGCCGGCCAAATGAATCCTGTGTTTCCGTTCCTGAATGCGGGGGAAGGAAAAAGAATCAACAATCCTGTTCAGCAGAGGGAACAATGAGTGACAATCCTCTTATCGAGCTGGAAAGAATCGGTCAGAGCGTCTGGCTGGATTTCATCCGGCGGGCGTTGTTTTCCGGGGAACTGGCGGAGCTGATCAAAGAGGACGGCCTCAGCGGCATCACCTCCAACCCTTCCATTTTTGAAAAGGCGATTGGCGGCAGCCGTGACTACGATGAGTCCATCCGCGAGCTGGCCCGGGATGACTTGAGCGCCGCCGAGATCTACGAACGGCTCACCCTCGAGGACGTGCAACGGGCCGCCGACATCCTCCGGCCGGTCCACGAGCGCGCCGGCGGGCGCGACGGGTTTGTCAGCCTCGAAGTATCGCCTGAGCTGGCATACGACGCCGTCGGCACCATCGCTGAAGCCCGCCGCCTCTGGCGGGAATTCAACCGCCCCAACGCCCTTATCAAAGTACCGGCCACCCGGGAGGGGCTGGCCGCCATCCGGCAGTTGACCGGGGAAGGCATTAATGTTAACGTCACTCTCCTGTTCGGACTTCCCCGCTACCGGGAAATTGCGGAAGCTTATATCGGCGGGCTGGAAGACCGGGCTGCCGCCGGCCGTCCGCTCGGCCATCTGACTTCGGTTGCCAGTTTCTTCCTCAGCCGCATTGACGTCTTGGTTGATCCGATGCTGGAAGCCCTCGGACGGCAGGAAGGCCCGGCGGCAGAAACAGCGCGTCAACTGCGTGGCGAGGCTGCCACCGCCAGCGCAAAAGTGGCATCCAGGCTCTATCATGAGATTTTCGACGGCGACCGTTTCGCCAGACTGCGGGCCCAGGGCGCCCACAGCCAGCATCTTCTCTGGGCCAGCACCAGCACCAAAAGTCCTGCCTACAGCGACATCAAATATGTGGAACCCCTAATCGGCCCCAATACCATCAATACTCTCCCCATGGAGACCATAAATGCCTACCGCGACCACGGCAGCCCGGCGCCCCGGCTTGACGAAGGCGTAGACCGCGCGGAGGAAACGCTCAAGCGGCTGGCGTCTGTGGGTATCGATATCGACGCCGCCACTGCGCGGCTCGAAAAGGAAGGTGTGGACAAGTTCAACCAGTCTTACAAGCAACTTCTGGACACGCTGGAAAAGAAGCGCGCAGAAATGCTGGCAGTCCGGCCGGACCGCCAGACCCTGGCGCCGGGGCGGTACCAGGTGGACTTCGAGCAGCTTGTCGGCCGGCTCGATGCGGAACGCTTCGCTAGCCGGTTATGGCGCAAAGACCCATCCCTGTGGAGCAATGACCCGGGCCTGCGTGAGCAGATTCACGGCTCTCTCGGCTGGCTCCACGTTGCCGAGAAAATGGAGGACCATGTCGACGAACTGATACTTTTCGCCCGCGAGGTCAAAGCAGCCGGCTTCAAGCGGGTGGTGCACATGGGCATGGGCGGCAGCAGCCTCGCGCCTCTGGTAATGGGGCAATCAATTGGCTCTACCGGCGGTGGGCTGCCGCTGAGCGTCCTGGACACCACCGACCCGGCGACCATCCTGGCTCTGGAGCGCGAGGCGCCCCTCGAGGACACCCTGTTCATCGTGGCCAGCAAATCCGGCACCACGGCCGAGCCCCGCGCTTTTGAGGAATACTTTTTCGACAAGGTCAAGTTGCTTAAAGGAGACAGGGCGGGAGACAACTTCATCGCCATCACCGACCCGGGCACTCCCCTGGAGCAGGCGGCTGCGGAGAAGAATTTCCGCCGTATTTTCCTGAACTTTGCCGATATCGGCGGCCGCTATTCGGCGCTCTCGTATTTTGGCCTTGTGCCCGCGGCCCTGGCGGGCATCGACGTGCAAAGGCTGCTGTCTCAAGCCTTGCGCATGCTCCACGCCTGCGTCTCCTCGGTTCCCCTTAATCAGAATCCCGGCATCGTCCTGGGCGCCTTCCTGGGTGGGCTTCAGAGGCGCGGGCGGGACAAGGTGACGTTCATTTCCGGCGGTTCCCCGGCCACGCTGGGCATGTGGCTGGAACAGCTGCTGGCGGAAAGCACCGGCAAGGAAGGGACCGGCCTCCTCCCGGTGGCCGGCGAGGCCGCCGGAGACCCCTCGGCATACGGGGACGACCGCGTCTTCATCCATTTCCGGCTGGCCGGTAATGTCGACCAGGGACTTGACCGAAAGGTCGAAGCGCTAACGGAGGCGGGCCATCCGGTGGCGACTATCATCATGGATGACATCTACGGCCTCGGCCAGGAATTCCTGCGCTGGGAGATCGCCACCGCCACCGCCGGCGCCATCATCGGCATCAATCCGTTTGACCAGCCGAACGTACAGGAAAGCAAGGACAATACCAACCGGCTGCTTGACCAGGTACGTGAGAAGGGGGCATTGCCGCACGAAGAACCCGACCTGGTCTCGGGAGCGCTCGGCCTCTACCTGAACGGCGCCGTGCCGCGGGAGTTATCCGTGGCGGCGGCGCTGGAAGCCTTCTTCAAACAGGCCGCGCCCGGTGATTACCTGGCGCTAATGGCCTATCTGCGGCAGGACGAGGTGACCGACACGCTGCTGGCCTCACTCAGGACCGGCCTCGGCCGCCGCCTGCACGTAGCCACCACCCTTGGTTACGGCCCCCGGTTCCTGCATTCCACCGGACAGTTCCACAAGGGTGGGCCCGGCACGGGACTCTTTCTCCAGCTCACCAGCGATGACATGGAGGATGCGCCCATTCCCGGCTCGCCTTACGGGTTCAGCGTGTTCAAGCAGGCGCAGGCGCTTGGAGATCTGGAGGCGCTGCGCCGTCATGGCCGCCGGGCGATTCGGATCCATTTGGGCATGAGCGTCCCGGATGGTCTCAGGGAGTTGGAACAGTCACTGCGCTCGGTGGCAATGGTCAGCTGAGGCTGGCGGGAAATATCGTGGCCGTCAGTCCAATCAAGACCCTCTTTCTGGACATCGGGGGCGTCCTGCTCACGAATGGCTGGGACCGGCATTCCCGGCGCGCCGCCGCGGAGAAGTTCGGTATTGGTCACGAAGAAATGGAGGAACGCCACCATCTCACATTTGCCGTCTATGAAATCGGGCACATGACCCTGGGCGACTATCTGCGCCGGGCAGTCTTCTACCAGAAACGGGATTTTTCCTTTGAGGAATTCCGCCTGTTCATGTTTTCCCAATCCCAGCCTTATCCCGAGACGATCGGCCTGATGCGGGAGCTCAAGGAGAGAAACAGCCTCAGGGTCGCGGCCATCAGTAACGAAGGGCGTGAGCTGACGCAATTCCGGATCGCCAGTTTCGGACTCGATACAATATGCGACTTCTTCGTAACGTCCGGTTTCGTGGGGATGCGCAAGCCGGACGCGAACATGTTCCAACTTGCTCTCGACCTGGCAAACACCGCTCCCGATCAGGCTGTCTATGTGGACGACCGGCCTGCTTTCGTCGAGATGGCCGCCGGCATGGGGTTCAACGGCGTGGTTCACATCAGCCTTGAGGATACGCGGGACCGCCTCGCCGAACTGGGCATTTCCTGAAACTCGGGGACACCATACTATTTATTTGCAGGTGTTTTGCGTTGCAAATATTTTTCCCCTTCATTGGTCGAAGAACCACCAAGAAAAATACTCCAAATATTGGAAAGCAAAATACCTGCAAATAAATAGTATGGTGTCCCCGAGTTTTGTTTGAGCCGCCCGTCCGGCGGGAAATAGTCTC
>JAJYIN010000187.1 GCA_021790075.1 Actinomycetes bacterium
CCGTGGCTGGCAGGTTACCCGTCCCGGTGGCGGTGGCTACTGACTCCGTGACATCTTCATGTTGCAGTCCTGTTTCGGGCAGGTCGCCTGTCCGCAGAAGGTTTTCGAAGTAGTAGCGCCGCGGGCAGGCGCTGTAGGTATCCAGCGCCGATGGAGATATCGTGGGCGGGATAAATTCGGCTGGTTGGACAGGAATAGTTATATCCCGGTTGACTATTCCAATGTCCAGGTCCTCGGCCTGCCGGGTCCGGCTCTCGGCCGGCGCTACGACTTTCTCGGGATCGACACAGTAAGTCAGTCCCAAAGACAGGCCATTATCAAACCGCAGTGCCGCCGGTCCTCCGTAACCACGCTCCTCATTAATAGTCACCAGGTCCAGCCTGCCCGTCTCATGGTTCAGGCCCAATACCCACCTGATCCACTCGATGGGAGCAGTGCTGCCGGTCCCTCCGACGGATTCTGGCTTCTCGAATTTGGCGGCGCCGCACAGGATGAGATGGCGCTCAGCCCGGGTCATGGCCACATAGCCCACGCGCTTTTCTTCCGCCAGATCCAGTTCTTTTTCCCGCTGCCTCAACTCCTTATACGCGAACAACTCCAGTTTCTCGCCCCGGTGTTTATAGTAGAGACCAAGCCTGCCATCTTCACTGCTCAGGAAGGTCGGCGCCCGCCATCTGGAACCGCTTCCCATGTCGGCCCAAACCACCAGCGGGAACTCCAGCCCCTTGGCAGAATGGATCGTCAGGATGCGCACGGAACCGGTTTCCTCTTCCTCTGTGGCCGCGTCCCCCTCATCGACATCGCCGCCCCGCTGTTTCATGAGGAATTCCGTAAAAGCGCCCAGGTCCCGGCCCCAAGCCTCCTCGAAATCAAGCGCCAGGTCCTGCAGCTTCAGGAGGTTGGCGTATTTCCTCTTGCCATGCCGCCCGGCTGCCACCACTGCTGCGTAATCGTTATAGCTGATCACCTCTCGCACCGTGGCCGGCAGAGTTTGGCGCCGCGACCGCCGGCGCATGGCTTTGAAACCGTTGACAAAGATGTCAATTTTCTCGCGATCTTCGCCGCTGAGACTCTCAATCAGCCTCTGCTCTCCCAAAACCGGCCACAGTGGCGGCGGGTCCTCCGTGCCGGCAATCTCTCTCAGCTTCAGCAGCGTGTCAATGTCCACACCCACCATCGGCGAACGCAGAATCCCCAGAAGAGCAACATCATCCAGGGGATTAACGAGCAACCGCAAGAAGCTGAGGGCTTCGCCCAGTTCCAGCTTCTTGTAATATTCCCTGCCAATACCGAGGTAACCAGGGATGCCGGCCCGCTCCAGCGCCGCCCGGTATTTCTCCGCGTCAGAGCGGGTCCGCAAAAGGATGGCCATCTCGCCATACTGATAATTGCCGGGGGGGTCCAGGTCATGCAGTTCCTGCAGGCGGCGCGCCACCAGTTCAGCCTCGGCGGCAGTAGTAACTTCCTTATTGAATTTCCTGTCCTCAAGCGGCGCGTTGTTGACCAGAATGAGCTCGGTTCGAAATTCTTCCTGGTTGCCATCCGGATCTTTCATGGGGGCAAGCTTTAAATACCCGTCCCCCAGCATTTCGGGACGGTCAAATATGTGATCTACAAAATCAAGGATCTCACGGTGGCTGCGCCAGTTGCCCTTGAGCGGCCGCCAGAATTGCCCTCCCAGCCGGCGCTGCCGCCGGCGGAACAGTTCCACTTCGGCGTTGCGGAACCGGTAAATGCTCTGGTTCTGGTCTCCAACGGTGATGAGGTTGGCCCGTTCCAGCAGGCTGATAATCTTGTACTGCAGCCAGTTGGTATCCTGAAATTCATCCACCATGATCAATTTATAACCGGCGGCCACGGTATCCCTGATGGCGGGATGCTCCGTCAGTAATTTTAGTGTCTGCAGTTGCAGATCCTCGAAATCAAGCACTCCGGCGGCCCGCTTGTTGCGGCTGTATTCCTCATGGAATGACTGCAGCAGGAAACGTGCCATCTTCAGAAAGGAGATGGCTTTCAAAGAATAGAGCGAATTGCGGTAATTTTCCCACAGGTCGATTACTTTATCAGCCTCCGCCTTGAAATCGGCATTCCGGGTATGTTTGGATGGTTTGCTCTTGCTCAGTTCCAGTGCTTTGTCAAAGTCCGGCTCCGCGAGGGCCGACTCCAGCGCTTCCAGGGTGCCGATGTCCCTCTTGTCACCGCAATTGTTCGCCTGGGCAATCCGCCGTAATTCCTCGATGCCGGCCTGAAGTTCGCGGGCGCTTGCCTTGACATCAATCTCCGGGATCTCAAAGTCCGGCGACAGCTGCCCCTGGCTGCGAAGCGCGTCGTAAAGTTTGATGATTTTCCCGGCCAGCGGCTCGCTCGGAGCATCCAGAACCATGAGGAACTCCAGAGCCTCGTCGTCAAAGCGGTCGAAAAGCCGCTCCAGGCAGGCCTTGAAAGATTCCTCGGCCAGAACGTCAGCCTGGGCCTTGTCGGCCACTGAGAAATCAGGATCGATACCCAGGGTCAGAGAGTACCGCCGTATCAGCCGGCTGCAAAAACCGTGGATGGTGCTGATCTGAGCCTTTTCCACCTCCTGCATCTCCCCGGTCATCCCGCGCTCCTTCAGCAGGCGCCGCACCCGCCGCATCATCACTCCTGCCGCCTTCTCCGTGAAGGTGATGGTGAGGATTTCGTCGAAGGTGGCATCACCGCAGCGCAGGGCATCGATAAAGCAGGACATGACCACTTCCGTTTTTCCAGACCCGGCGCCCGCGGACACGAACAGGGGGCCGCGGCGGCCCGCCACGATGTCCTTTTGCTCATCAGTCAGTGCGATCGCTGGTCTCTCCGTCATGGCAATGCTCTCATTCCCCGGTCCGGCAAATGATGGCGTAATCGCAGTAAATGCAGGCGCCTTCCAGGGGATCGGGGGCGAACCGGGCCGCACGGATGGCCAGGGCCTTCTTTCTGGCACGCGCCTCCGCCTTATCAAGCTCTTCCTGGAAATCATCAGGCGTTTTCTTGTCCGTGCGAACAACCTGGCGCTCTCCCAGATCGGCATTCGCGAGGCACATACCCCTGACGACATCTGTGTCCTCGCACATCAAAGCAAAATACTGGCCGCCCACCGGCTCCAAGTCCCATATTTCTTTGACCGCAAGGATGTAAAGCGGTATTTGGAGCTTGCCGGTTTTCTCGAAATTGTTTACGCCCTTGCCGCTTTTTGACATCTTGTAATCGATCACCAGTGCATGTTTCTCGCTCTGGGTGATGTCATCGACATCGATGCGATCGATTTTTCCGCTTAGCTTGATGCCGTCGCCCAGATTCAGATAAAGCTCGTTGTGGTCCCGTTTCTCGCCGGTGGAGCCTTCGCCGCCAAAACTGCATTCGAACATGAATGGCTTCAGAGAACTGCTCCATGATGCCTCCAGCTCAATAAACCGGTGCAGATAGTACTTGAGGGTGGCTTTCATCATTCGCGCATCGAGGTTGCTGCCGAGCTCTTCGGTGGCCTTGCCGAGCAGGTCGTCCATAAATTTCCCGGCCATCTCCAACTGAGCGGCATCGGCCCGTCCGAGATGGACACTGACTGACCGCATCTTGCGTCCGAATTCCGCCAGCACGGCGTGGGCGATCCGGCCTCGCTCGAGGGCCATGGCGTCGTTTGCCATCGGCGCCGGCTGCAGGTGTCTGTTCACGAAATAGCGGGCAGGGCAGGCTGAATATTCCTCCAGAAAGGTGGCGCTGAAGCAGTCCATGGTCTGGAACCGTTCCAGCAGCGCCGGGTCCCGCAGGGAAAAGTCACACGGGCGGGCGGCCGCGAGGCATCGGTTGAGACTGTCTTCGAGACCGGCCTGGGAAGCGGCCTGCTGCAACCTGTCCTC
>JAJYIN010000188.1 GCA_021790075.1 Actinomycetes bacterium
CACCGAGATCAAGGGTTTCGGACGCCAGAAGGGTTACACGGAAACCTACCGCGGCGCGCGCGTGACCATCAATCTGCGCCCCAAGATCAAGGTGGAGACTGTCGTTGAAGACGCGGCTGTGGACAAGGTGGTGGCCACACTGGGCGAGGCGGCCCGCACCGGCGACATCGGCGACGGCAAGATCTTCGTCACCCCCGTCGAGTTTGCCATGAGGATCCGCACCGGCGAGACCGGTTCCGAAGTGCTTTAGCAATAATCTGGAGGGATAGCAGTGACATTTTTCAGGAAGTTATCAATAAAGTTCGCGCGGTGCCGGCGGCTTTCGCGGCTGGCAGCCGCCGTCACCGGGGCGATGATGGTGGTGCTGGCGTTCCCGGCCCTGGCGCTCGCCCAGGAAGGCGGTCCTTCGCCAGAAGCGGTCGCGGTCGACACCGTCTGGGTGATGCTGGCGGCGTTCCTGGTCTTCTTCATGCAGGCGGGATTCTTCACTCTGGAGGTTGGTTTCAGCCGCGCCAAGAACGCCGGGCACATCGCCTGGAAGATCCTGGTCAACATGTCGATCTCCGCAATCGTGTTCTGGGCCGTCGGCTTTGCCATCGCCTTTGGCGCCGGCTCCAGCTTTGCCGGCTCCAGCGGCTGGTTCCTGAATGTGACCCCGGAGAACGCCAACAGCGTGTTCGCCTCGCTGTCTTTCAGCAACGTGCCTGTCTCGGCCAAGTTCCTGTTTGAGTTTGCCTTCGCCGCGGTGTCCCTGGCCATTGTCTGGGGCGCCCTGCTGGAACGCACCAAGATGATCGTCTACATAATTTTCGCGGTGGTCTTTTCCGCTTTCATCTATCCTGTGGTCGGCCACTGGATCTGGGGCGGGGGCTGGCTGGCTTCGCTGGGAATGCAGGATTTCGCCGGCTCCACCGTGGTCCATCTGCTGGGCGCCACCTCGGCTCTGGTGGGCACCCTGGCCCTGGGACCCCGGATCGGGAAATACGGCCGGGACGGACGCCCGCGGCCAATCCCCGGGCACAGCATGCCCCTGGCGCTGCTGGGTGTGATCATCCTCTGGCTCGGCTGGTTCGGATTCAACCCCGGCAGCACCCTGAACGCCATGGACCTCAGCTTCGCCGATATCGCGGTAGTCACCAACATGGCCGCGGCGGCCGGCGTCCTGGCCGCCATGTTCACGGCCTGGCTGGTGATGGGCAAACCTGACATCGGCATGACCGCCAACGGCGCCATCGCCGCCCTGGTCGCCATCACGGCGCCGTCGGGTTATGTGGAGCCGTGGGCGGCCATCATCATCGGAGGCGTTGCCGGCGCGGTGATGGTCCTGATGGTGCTGTTTATCGACCGCATCCACATCGACGATCCAATCGGGGCTCTCTCCTGTCACGGGATCTCGGGCATCTGGGGGACGCTGGCCACGGGCCTGTTCGCGGCGCCGGCGCTGGTTGACCGTTTGAAAATAGGGACTCCGGGGCTCTTCTATGGTGGTGGATTCCACCAGCTGGGAGTGCAGGCGTTGGGGGTCATCGCGGTGTTTGCCTTCGTGCTGGTTTGTTCAGGCGCCGTATTCTACGGGCTGAAGGCGCTCATCGGCATCCGTCTGAGCCCGGAGCAGGAACTCGCCGGTTCCGACTTCTCCGAGCACGGCATGTGGGGCTATCCGGAGCACTTCGTCGGCGCCGACGACGGCACAGACGGCACCGCCCTGGCCGACCGGTTGCGCGGCGGCATGTCACCGCACTCGCACGGAGAGGCGCTGCCCGCCGAATAGAATAACTCGGGGACACCATACTATTTATTTGCAGGGGTTTTATCGTGAGATAAAATCCCTGCATTTATATGCACTAATAAAATCCCTGCAAATAAATAGTATGGTGTCCCCGAGTTTCGCCCGAGTTTCCGCCAAATGGACGGCCGCCGCTGGCACTCACCTGGGTTTTGCCGGAGTTTCACCGCTTATCCACCAGTACAACCTTTAAAGCACCGATTATGTCCGCCTGGCTAACAAAACGCTTCGGACACCTTTGTACAATGGGCCACATACTTTTGTATCAAAGGACGGCGCTGTTTTTTGTCTCAGTGCACAAAGGGTGCATAAAAACCGGAAAAACCGCGCCACGGAAACGGAGCCGCTCATGAACGCCCCCAAAGGACTCACTGATATCGTCAGCGCCGGAAATGTCTTTTTCCTACTCTGGGGGGCGGTGCTCATTTTCTCCATGCACGCCGGGTTTGCTTTTCTGGAGGCAGGCAGTGTCAGGAAAAAGAATATCGTCAACGCCCTCACCAAGATTCCCACAGACTGGGGTGTATCCACCGTCATCTATTTCCTGATCGGTTTCCCGATCGCTTACGGCGTCACTTTCTTCGGTAACGCCATCGGGCTGCTGGCCGACAATTCGGGCTACAACCTGGCGCACTTCTTCTTTCTGCTCTGCTTTGCCGCCGTCATCCCGGCCATCATCAGCGGCGGCGTCGCCGAGCGGATGAAATTCGGCCCGCAGGTGCTGGCGGGGGCCGTCCTCGTCGCCTTTGTCTATCCTCTTTTCGAAGGCCTGGTGTGGGGCCGCTTCAACACACTGGGCTCCGATGCCGGCATCCTGGCCCACTACTTCGGCGCCGGATTCCATGATTATGCCGGCTCCGTGGTCGTTCACGCCATGGGCGGCTGGCTGGCGCTGCCGGCAGTGCTGCTCCTCGGGCCGCGGATGGGCCGTTACGTCAACGGTCAGAGCCGCCCGCTCCAGATCCACAGCGTCCCCTACGTGGCGCTCGGCAGCTGGCTGCTGATGATCGGCTGGTTTGGTTTCAACGTGGCTTCGGCCGCCAGCCTGCCGCACATCTCCGGCCTGGTGGCGGCCAACTCGCTGCTGGCCATGGTGGGCGGGCTCCTGTCCGCCGTCCTGGTTTCCAAGCGGGACAGTGTCTTTGTTTATAACGGCGCCCTGGCGGGGCTGGTGGCCGTCTGCGCCGGCTCCGATCTCATGCATCCGCTGGCGGCTCTGATCACCGGCGCCATCGCCGGCGTCATCTTCGTCAAGGGGTTCCTGTGGGCGAACGAGCGCCTGCGTATCGACGATGTCCTGGGCGTCTGGCCGCTGCACGGCCTCTGCGGAGCCTGGGGCGGCATCGCCGCCGGCATTTTCGGGTACAAGGCGCTGGGAGGCCTGGGCGGCGTCAGCTTCTTCTCGCAGCTGATCGGGACCGTCACCTGCATCGCCATCGCCCTGGCCGCCTCGTTCGCGATTTATGGAATCATCAAGAAAGTCTACGGCCTGCGGCTGTCGCCGCAGCAGGAACTGATCGGCTCGGACCTCACGGTCCATGCCGGCAAGGCTTATCCCGAGGAGCTGATCTAAATGAACGCCAACGACGGCAGGATGACCATGATCCAGTGCGTCTTCAAGGGCGAGCGCCTTTACGAAGTCACGCACGCGCTGGAAGAAATCGGCATTGTCGGCATGACCATCTGGGAAGTCAAGGGTCACGGCCGCCAGAAGGGCCATATCGAGCATTACCGCGGCCTGGAGACAAAAGTGAACCTGCTGCCCAAGCTGATGCTGGAGATAGTCGTGCCCGACGATGATGTCGAGCACATCGTACAGACTCTGGCCGGCGCCGCCCGTACGGGCGAGATCGGGGACGGCAAGATCTTCCTGCTCCCGGTCGGCGACACCATCCGGGTCAGGACCGGGGAAAGGGGGGTTGCGGCCATCTAGGTCAGTCACGTTTCTTGGACTCCTGCACATATCCGGAGGTCCAAAAACTGTACCTGTCTGTATTGCCATGCGGCGCCGGAGGGCATAAAATCTGCGGGTTGTTTAATTTCCGGAATCTGGAATCAGGGGGCCCCCAAACGCCA
>JAJYIN010000189.1 GCA_021790075.1 Actinomycetes bacterium
TGCCAACCGCGGAATCCCATTGCATCTTCCTGGCAGGGTAGGCCGCGATCACGTTCAGATTCTGACCGTCCTCGTCCAGGAGGCAAATGCGGCAGTAAGTCGAACCTACCGCCTCGGCGATCCGGACCGCGAGCACCTGGAGGACATGATCGATCTTCAGGGAAGAGGAAACCGTTCTGGAAATGTCGAGCATCAGGTCGAGACGCTCCCGGTGCTCGCGCTCGGCGCTGAGAGCCCGCTCCTTTTCCCTGGCGATGCTCGCCCGGAAACCGGTGAGGCCCACGCCGGCGGTGATGAACATCGCCCAGCGGCTGGCCAGTTCCTCGATGAGCTCGGGGTGTTCGACAGTCTGGTCAAGCAGGCGGGGAATGAATAGGCTGGTATAAATGACGGTCGCGGCCGCTGTCGCCAGAAGCGCAGACCTCCTGGGCAGATACCTGGCGGCGATGAAAATCGGCACAAAGTAGCCGATGAAGATAATGTCCTGGGCTTCCTGGCTGCTGTTAGTAGCCAACTGGACCGTGACCATGACGGCGATGCTGGCGATGATAGCGATCCAGGGCCGGCTCGGGGCCAACCTGCTTCTCACGCTCTCCAGCCGGGGAGCGTCAGCCATGTGCTGATTTGCATCGGTCATTTGTTCTTCGCCTAAAGAGCTCCGCCCTGAGACCCCGGTCCTCAGAAGTCTGTTTTAGGAGTCGGTGTAGCGGGAGTATCGGCAGGCGCCGCGGGGAGCTTTAACTCAACTGAAAACCGGCATTTTGCCCGGCTTTTGCTTATTTTTTCCTGTGGGGGGAAATATTGGTTATATTGAATCACTGGGGAATCGGGTTTCCACTGGGTGGTGTTCAAGGTTTATTCCTTGTCAAAGTACCGTCATCACAAGATTGCTGCGCTCATAATGGTGGCCTCGGCCATCATTGTGGCCGTTGCGGCAGTTCTGGTCATAGAGGAAGAAACCAGCCCAGCCGATGATGACCCGGTCCGGCTCCACTCTCCCTTTGGCCTTTACATGCCCGGCACCCTGGACGAGGTGCCGGCCGCCGCCGGCCGCACGATGATACAGGCGCTGGGCCTTAACTCCCTGGCTCAATATCAGGACTACCACATTGCCATCCTCAAGGACCTGGACGTCAGCTGGGTACGGGTGGACTTCTCCTATGACGGCTGGAATTTTATAGAACCGGTCGATTACCTGAACAAGCTGCACCAGGCGGGGGTGGAGGTGGTCGGCTGCACGCGGCCGATCAATCCATTCGTCTCCCCCGACCTCACCAACTTCCAGAGCGACCTGCGCCACCTGATCCGGCGCTACCCCTGGATCAAGGTATGGCAAATCGGCAACGAGCCCAACCTTTCCTGGACCAATCCCGACGATTATCCCCGCTTTTTCATCGCGGGCCAGCAGGTGGTCCGGCAGACCTGCCCCGATTGCCGTGTCGCCCTGGCCGGCGCCGCCACTAATTATCCCTCACGGCAGGAGGCGCTGGACGCTTATGACCGCATTCTCGCGGCTATTTCCCGGGACGCCGGCCTCGACACCCAGCCTTTCGATATCTTCGACATGCATTATTACCGCGGCTTCGGTGAGGACAGCACCATGCTCGATTCGCTGCGGGGCTTCCACCAGCTGCTGGACAAGTACGGTTTCAGCAGGAACATCGAGTTCTGGGTGACGGAAACCGCCACCTATACAGGCAGCCCCACCTCACCGCCCGGGCTGCCGCCGCAGACCGAGGAGCAGCAGGCGGGAGAGCTGGTGCGGCGCTTTGTGACCATGCTGGGAGCCCAGGTGGCGCGGATCTCATGGGCCCGCGTTTATGAAAACTACCTTTATTCAGACAAGGAAGACGATTACTATGACCACGTCGGCCTCATCTACAACGGCCTGGGCCAGGAAGAGACCTCCCAGGGCATCAAGCCAGGGACCAGGAAGATGGGCTACTACACCTACCAGCTGCTGATCAACAAGCTCCAGGACAGCACCCAGGTGTTAAGGCTGGCGCCCGGCCAGTACCGGTTCGATTTCAATGAGGACAGGAACCCTGTATTCGTCCTCTGGGATGAGGGGGACAGCCGGCTGCCCGGGATTCTGACCGGCAGGCTGAAGGTGACCACCGTCGACGGCAAGGTCAGCGAGACGGACGCCAGCGACCTGCACCTGGGACCGATCCCGGTTTTTGTGGAGCAGGAGTAGAGGTGCTCCGATCTAGTAATCGGGAAGCTGCCTGCCGGCGCCGCACACTTCTGCGATCCACCCCTAAGGTCCTGGCCACCGCTACCGGCCGCAAACCTGAAACAGCTCGATGGCTCTCATGCGGCAGCGCTCAAGTTGCTTCGGGCTTCCGAATGGCCTCATTTGTCGGCCTCCTACAAGTAGGACTGCCTTCTGCCCGGATATATAGGACATTAGTTATGCATGATTCAATCACTGAGAGAAATAAACGCCTCTTATTAAAAATAAGAGTGTAAAAAATTGAATATAAGAATGAAAAGATGTTAACAAAAGTGAGTGGCTAAGGATTAGCTGGCATTGTTTCCAAGATTTAGAGGTTCCATTACCAGCCGAGTTAAACTCGTTTTAAATGGAAGGAGATGGCATCCGTGTCAAAAAAGGTTTTGATCTTGGTCATTGTTATTGCGGGGTTGTTAACTACCCTGGGAACCGTCTTGCTGGCGCGGGTGCAGGGCCAGCCGTCCGAGACTAAGCAATCGGCGGCCACCGATGATTGGCCGGTTCCCGACATCGGGCAACTGCCAAATGATAAATTCGGCCAGATGGTTCGCTTTGGCAAGGAGCTTATGGAGAAAACACCAAAGTATCTAGGGCCGGAGGCGGCTGATCCGTCCAAGCGCTACGCCGGCAACAATCTTGACTGCACCAGCTGTCATCCCGACGGAGGCACCAGGAAATTTGTCAATCCCTTTGTGGGCAATTTTGCCGACTTTCCCCAATACCGCGCCCGGGAGGATGCCGTGGGCACCATCGAAGACCGCATCAACGGCTGCATGGAGCGGTCCATGAACGGAAGGCCACTGCCTTTAGACAGCGTGGAGATGAAGGCCATGACAGCCTACTTGAAATTTATGTCTACGGGCGTGCCCGTTGGCAAAGCCATTGCCGGGCGGGGCACACCCAAGCTTGAGTTGATTGACAGGGCTGCAGATCCGGTAAAAGGCAAAGAGGTGTACGGACAATTTTGCGTCCAATGCCATGGAGAGAACGGTCAGGGGAAACGGGTAGGCAAGATCGGCGACGGCCAAGGCTATCAGATTCCGCCGCTGTGGGGCCCTGACAGCTATAATACCGGCGCCGGCGTCTATCATGTCACCTTATTAGCGCGATTTGTCAAAGCCGCCATGCAGGGCCGGCCGGGTCAGCCACAGCCGGAACTCAGCATTGAGCAGGCTTTTGATGTAGCGGCCTTTGTCGACAGTATGCCGCGTCCTCAAAAAGCAAATCTTGAGGCGGATTTTCCAGCGAGAAAAAATAAACCGGTGGACTCCGACTTTCCCCCTTATTTGCCCGGGATTTCGCCAACCCAACATAAATACGGCCCCTTTAAACCTCTCCTAGACGAACGCGCAAAAGTATATGGAGAAACGCCGCAAGGCTGAGGATAAAGCAGACTCTGGCTTTTGATTAAGAGCACCTCCAAAAAGGCCTCTGCTAACCGGCGGGGGTCTTTTTTTACAGCATCTTACGTTTTTGACCTGATATCAATTTTTTCCCTGATCTTAATCAGGAGTTTAAGAGATGACCGGGTCACGACCCGTATTTTCCCGGTAACCACGCGGATTCAGCGGGCCAGCGG
>JAJYIN010000190.1 GCA_021790075.1 Actinomycetes bacterium
CCGCGCCTGCTCAAGAGCCGCTTCGCCAAATATTTCATCCTCCAGATCGCCTCCGGCTATTTCGGCTGGGACGAGATCGTGCACGCCATCCCCGAGATGACCGAGGACCCGGCCGCCATCGAGATCAAGTACGGCCAGGGCGCCAAGCCCGGCGACGGCGGCCTGCTGATGGCATACAAGGTGCTCAAGCTGATCGCCCAGATCCGGGGCGTGCCCGAGTTCGTCGACCTGGCCTCGCCGCCGACGCACCAGACCAAATACTCAATCGAGGAGGCGGTCGCCAAGATGATCCAGTCCATGTCGATGGCCTGGGGATTCCGGGTGCCGGTCTATCCCAAGATCTCCGGGACCAAGACCGCCGGAGCCGTACTCAACAACCTGGCGCGCAACCCGTACGCGGCGGCGCTCTGCATCGACGGCGAGGACGGGGGCACCGGCGCGGCCTACAACGTTTCCATGGACAAGATGGGGCATCCGATCGCCTCCAACATCCGCGACTGCTACCTGGACCTGGTGGCGCAGGGCAAGCAGAACGAGCTGCCGCTGATCGCCGCCGGCGGCATGGGCAAGAGCGGCAATCTGGCGGCCAACGCCGCCGCCATGATCATGCTGGGCGCCTCCGCGGTCGACTCGGGCAAGTACATGATGCAGGCCACCGCCAACTGTTTCGGCGACGAGTACAACCGCTGCAACCTGTGCAACACCGGCCGCTGCCCGCGCGGCATCACCACCCAGGATCCGAAGCTCTACCGGCGGCTCGACCCTGACAGGGTCGCCGAACGCGTGGTGGAGGTGTTCAAGGCTGCCGACGTGGAGCTGCGCAAGATTTTCGCGCCCATGGGCCGCAGCACCGAGCTTCCCATCGGCATGTCCGACGGGCTGGGCGTGGCCAACCGCGAGATCGCCGAGCGGCTCAAGATCAGCCACGTGGTGTAAACTCGGACATAAACTCGGGGACACCATACCATTTATTTACAGGTAAATCGCGATCAAGGCCGGAACGGGACAAAGCAGACGGACTGATTAAATGATCATCAAAGGCAACATCGACGGCAACCGGGTCTCCTCCCGCGAGCTGGAAGAGCAGATCCAGCAGGCGGTAGAGGAAGGCGCGCGTTCGCTCACCATCAAGGCCGACGGCCAGCACGGCATCGGCGGCCGTATCTGGTCGCGCGACAGGAGGGTGAGGGTCCGGGTGGACGGCCCCGTGGGCCAGCGCCTGGGGAGCATGGGCATGTACGGCACCGAGATCACGGTAAACGGCAGCTGCTCCGATGACGCCGGCTGGATCAACTGCGGCGCCACCATCACCGTACTGGGCGACGTCACCAACGGCGCCCATAACGCCGGCGCCCAGGGCATCCTTTACGTGCAGGGCGGCGGCGGCGCCCGCTGCGATACCATGACCAAGTTCAACCCGCGCTTCGACCCCCTGCAGTCGTGGTATTTCCGCGACGTGGGCGACTCCTTCGCCGAGTTCAAGGCCGGCGGCATCGCCGTGGTCTGCGGCGTCGAGCCGCGCAACCCCGAGAACATCCTTGGCTACCGCCCATGCGTGGGCATGGTTGGCGGCACCATATATTTCCGCGGCCCCATCCAGGGCTACAGCGAGCGGGACGTCAAGTGTGTGGAGCTCTCTGACCAGGATTGGCAATGGTTGACCAAAAACATCAAGCCATATCTCAAGGCTATTGACAGGACGGACTACCTGAGGGAACTCACGCGCGACCGCGGCGACTGGCGAAAGCTGATCGCCTACACGCCGGCCGAAAAAGCTGAGCGAACCGGCCTGAAGCTGTCGCTGGAAGAGTTCCGCGAGCGGGTCTGGGAGCCGGGCGTGGGCAAGGGCGGCATCTTCGGCGAGTACATCGACCATCCCCAGACGATCCTGCCTTACATCACCACCGGCGAGGACCGGCGCCGCCGGCCCGTTTGGATGAACGAAAAATACCTGCCGCCGTGCGCGTATGCCTGCCCGTCGGACATCCCGTCGCACAAGCGGCTGGAGCTGATCCGGCTGGGCCGCCTGGAAGAGGCGCTGGCGCTGGTGCTCCAGTACAGTCCCTTCCCGGCCAGCGTCTGCGGGCAGGTCTGCCCGAACCTGTGCATGGACGCCTGCACGCGCGGCCTCCTGATCGACAAGCCGCTCAACATCAAGAGACTGGGTTCGCTCAGCCTCGAAGTGCCGGCGCCGAAAAAAGCGCGCTCCACCGGCAAGAAGGTGGCGGTCATCGGCGGCGGCCCCGGCGGCCTCTCGGCGGCCTGGCAGCTGGCCCTGCGCGGGCACGAGGTGGACCTCTACGAAGCCACCGGCAAGCTGGGCGGCAAGATGGAGCTGGCCATTCCGCGGGAGCGGCTGCCGCAGCAAGTCCTGCACAGGGAACTTGACCGCTTCGAAGAGCTGGGCGTCAACGTGAATCTCAATACCAAAGTCAACCGTAAACTCTTTGACCGGATCTACAAGGAGCACGAAGTCGTGATCGTGGCTTCCGGCGCCCACGAGGCCCGTCTGATCAAGTTCCCGGGATGGGAAGACGTCATCCCGGGCATCGAGTTTCTCAAGGCGGTCAACTTCGGCGAGCCAAAGGTTGACCTCAAGGGCAAGCGCGTGGTCGTCATCGGCGCCGGCAACGTCGGCATGGATATCGCCTGCCAGGCCTACAACCTAGGCGCGAAGTCGGTGACCGCGATCGACATCCAGCCGCCCGCCAGCTTCGGCAAGGAGCGGGAGATGGCCGAGGCCCGCGGCACCAGAATCGCCTGGCCCAAGGTGACCGAGCGCTATGACGCCAAAAAGAAAAAGATTTATTTCAAGGACGGCGGTTCCATGGACGCCGACGCGGTCATCATCTCGATCGGCGAGGCGCCGGTGCTCGATTTTCTGCCGCCCGGCATGGACATCGAGCGCGGCTACCTGCTGGTCAACGAGCAGGGGCAGACTTCCGACGTGAAGGTGTTCGCCGTCGGCGACGCCACCCGTCCAGGCCTGATTACCAACGCCATCGGTCAGGGCCGCCGCACGGCGGCAGCGGTCCACAACATGATGATGGAAGTTGACATAGTGCCCGAAATGAAGCAGGTTATTCCCTACGAGAATATCCGGAGCGTCTATTACGAGAGCGGACGGCCCGACATCACGCTGAGGAGCGTCGAAGAGATGACAGGCGCCGAGGCGCCGGCGGCTTTGGAGACCGAGGCCGAGAGCTGCATGTCATGCGGCATGTGTCGCGACTGCGGCATGTGCGAGGTGACCTGCTACTATGACGCCATCAGCCGCGTGGAGATCGACGGCGACTGGCAGTATGTAGTCGACGACGAGAAGTGCATCGGCTGCGGCTTCTGCGCCGGCACTTGCCCCTGCGGGGTGTGGGAGATGGTGGAGAATGTGTAGCAAGGCGAAGTGCCGACTAGACCCGCCCCTGTTTTGACTGGCTCGATGAAGAGGAATGGAAATCACCACCTGGAATTAACTGGCCGGGAATCTCCAATTTCCGCTTGATAACTTGTCAAGGGCACTCCCGAGTTCTTGACTATTCATTCCCCCCATGATAAGTTCCCCCCACGGTAGGGCTGACTTATCAAAGCTCTAGGGTTGGGGAGGTATCATGGTCAGGTCTGCCGTTCTCGTTCTCAGGAATCGCCTCATTTCCAGCCGCGCCGGTCGCCGTTTGTGCTTCTGGGGGGGTAGCAGCTTTTATCTTGCTTGCAAGCAGTGCCCTGCTTTTCCTTTCTTCAGCAGCCCAGGCCCAGTCAATTCCCAACCCCGGTGATCAGTACGTCTTCGGTGCCGACTCACCGGTGACG
>JAJYIN010000015.1 GCA_021790075.1 Actinomycetes bacterium
GTAAAAAGTCCTCGACGTACCTACAGGTACGACTGCGGGCTTTTTCCTCCTGCGTCCTTGCCCATGGCCTTTTCGCTCGGCCTCGCAACGGCCAACCTTTTGAGACAGATTCCAAGCTGCCCGGGGCCGGTAATGATCAGGGCCACCGGCTGCGGGCGACCCGGCATTTGGAGGTGATAGCGGCGGCGGATGACTGTTATCAATTCCAATTCCCGTTGAGCGAATTTCTCCTGAGCCTGGCGGCGCTCTCGCCGGCTGCTGTCAATTCCAATTCCCGTTGTGAATTTCCGTTATGGGGCTATTGCATTCAAGATGCGGCTTTGATAGATTTCCCGTAAGGATGTGACTGGCGTTTAGTGGAGAACCACTCGGGAGCATCCCCGCTGGCGCTTGGCCAGCCGATTGGCCGGACACGCCTGGGCCTTCCATTACGATCTGGATGGCGCGGGTGTTTTTTTATCCCCGGATAAAGTCATCCACCTGTACCCGCACGCAGGAGGAAAGAATGGCCGACCAGTCAGACCTGGAACTTCTCCCCGAGGAAGAATCCCTCCTCTGGCTATCCATTGACGGGCACCACCTCGGCGCCGCGCCGGGGACCACCATTATGAAGGCCGCCCGCTCCCACGGCATCGAGATCCCGGGGCTCTGTCATGACCCGCGCCTGGAGCCGGCCGGCCGTTGCGGCCTCTGCGTCGTCGAGGTCACCGGCGAGGGCCTGGTGCAGGCCTGCCAGACAATGGTCTATGCCGGCATGGAGGTCGTTACCCTGAGCCCTGAGATCGCCGAGGTGCGCCGGCAGCGGCTCAATGATTTCCTGGCCGATCACAATGCCTACTGCGAGCCGCCCTGCCACCACGCCTGCCCGGCCGGCATCGACATCCCCGCCTATGTGGCGGCGATCGCACGGGGTGACGATCCGGAGGCGGTCAGGATTATCAAGGAACGCCTGCCGCTACCGAGGATCATTGGCCGGGTGTGCCCGCGGCCCTGCGAGGACGCCTGCCGCCGCTCTCAGGTCGATGGCCAGCCGGTTGCCATCTGCCAGCTGAAACGCTATGCCGGCGACCGGGCCGGCGCGGGCGGCGCCCTGGTCCGTGAAGAACCGGCCGCTGCGACCGGCAAGAAGATCGCCATCGTGGGCAGCGGCCCTGCCGGCCTTTCCGCCGCTTATTACCTGGCCCTGGATGGCCATCAGACGGTCATTTTTGAAGCCGGTTCCCAGCCCGGCGGCATGATGCTGACCGGGATACCGCCGTACCGGCTTCCCCGTGACGTCATCACCGCAGAAATCGACGACATCCTCGACCTGGGGGTCGAACTGAGGCTGAACAGCCGCCTGGGCGCCAATTTTACCCTGGACAGCCTCGAGGCGGACGGGTTCGACGCCACTTTCCTGGCGATCGGCGCCCAGCGGGGTTCCACCGGCGGCATCGCCGGCGCCGAAGGGCAGGGCGTCTATTCGGCCGTGGAATTCCTGGCCAGAAGCAACGCGGGGGGCTGGGACCAGCCGCTGGGCCGTACGCTGGTTGTCGGCGGCGGCTTCACCGCCATGGACGCCGCCCGGTCGGCAGTGCGCCTCGGAGCCACGGAAGTGACCGTGGCCTACCGGCGCACCCGCGAGGAGATGCCTGCCACCAGCGATGAGGTCGAGGGGGCAGAACTGGAAGGGGTGAAGCTGGCGCTGCTCACGGCGCCGGTGTCCGTCTTGCGGGAAGGCGGCGCCCTGACCGGCGCTGTCTGCCAGAAAATGGAGCTGGGAGAGCCCGACCAGAGCGGAAGGCGGCGGCCGGAACCGGCTCAGGGCTCAGAGTTCAGTCTCGGCGCCGACACGATCATCATCGCCGTCGGCCAGGAGGTCGACACCGCCGGCCTGGAAGGGCTGGACCTCAAATGGGGAAATACCGTGGCAGTGGACCTCCTGACCCTGGCGACCGGAAGGGAAGGGGTTTTTGCCGGTGGCGACTGCCAGTCCGGCCCGGCGACCGTGGTCGAGGCCATCGCTGCCGGCCGGAGGGCGGCCGTGGCCATCAGCGCCTACCTGAGCGGCGCCGACCCTGCCGAGGTCTGCGGCTCCGTCGCGGCCGGCCTCCTCAAGCGCAATCCCAAGCTGTTTGACATTGGCGCCAAGCCGCTTTCTGAGGAAAAAAGGCGGCCCATGCCGGAGCTGTCCGCAGCCGAGCGGCGGAACTTCAACGAGATCGAGCTGGGCTTCTCTGATGAGGATGCCCGGGCCGAGGCCGCCCGCTGCATGCAATGCACCTGCCACGCCGCCGGCGCCTGCGATCTGCAGCGCCTTTCCATCCGCTACGGCGCCGGCACCACCGAGTTCAGGGGTCCCCAGGGAGAATATAGGCCGCTGCTGGCGTGCCCGGTCTTCGAGCTGGACCGCAAGCGCTGCATCAAATGCCACAAATGTGTCCGCATCTGCCATGAGGAAGTGCAGTACCACGTATATGACGTTGATCAAAGCGGGCACCCGGCCCTCAGCGGCGGCACCTACATGAACTCCGGCTGTGTCTTTTGCGGCTCCTGCCTCGATATCTGCCCCACCGGCGCCCTCGTCAATCTGCAGCTCAAGGAGAGCCGGTCCTGGGAGCTCGAGACGGTGCGGACCACCTGCCCCCTGTGCGGCACCGGCTGCAGTTTCGACCTCAACGTCAAGGACGGCAGAGTGGTGGGCGTGACCTCCACCCCGGACGCCCCCGTCAACGGCCTCGCCCTCTGCGTCAAGGGGCGTTTCCATACGGACATGATCAATGACCCCGACCGGGTGACTGCGCCGCTGATCAGGAAGAACGGCGGTTTTGAGGAGGCCACCTGGGAGGAAGCGCTCGACCTGGCGGCGGCGCGGCTGCTGGAGATCAGGGAGCGTGACGGGGCCGACGCCCTGGCGGCGCTCAGCTCGGCCCGTTGCACCAACGAGGAAAACTGGCTGATGCAAAAATTCATGCGGGCGGTGATCGGCACCAACAACATCGATCACTGCGCGCGAACCTGACACGCTCCCACGGTGGCCGGTCTGGCCGCCTCATTCGGAAGCGGCGCCATGACCAATTCCATCAGCGAGGTCGGTTTTTACGACGCCCTGCTGATCATTGGCTCCAATACGACCGAAGCCCATCCGATCATCGGCGACAAGATGAAACGGGCAGCCCGGCGCGGCGCCCGGCTGATCGTCGCCGACCCCCGCCGCATCGAGCTGGTCGAATACGCCGAGGTCTGGCTGCGCCTGAGGCCGGGCACCAACACGGCGCTCATCAACGGCCTCATCAACATCATCATCAATGAAGGATGGGCGGACCGGAAGTTCATGGAGCAGTACTGCGAGGGCTATGACGATCTCTGGGAGGTCGTCAGGGAATATCCTCCGGACCGCGTGAGCGCCATCACCGGCGTTCCCGCAGACCGGCTCCATGCCGCCGCGGAGATCTACGCCAGGACGAAGAGGGCGGGCATCTTTTACACGCTCGGCATCACCGAGCACACCACCGGCACGGCCAATGTCATGAACCTGGCCAACCTGGCGATGGTGACCGGCCACGTCGGCGTCAGGCATTCCGGCGTCAACCCGCTGCGGGGACAGAACAACGTCCAGGGAGCCTGCGACATGGGAGCGCTGCCCGATCTGTTCTCTGGATACAAAACGGTCGCCAAGTCAAGCAACGTCGAGATGTTCTCCGAGGGATGGGGAACCCGGTTGAGCGGCCGGCTGGGCCTGCGCATCCCCGAGATGTTCGAAGAAGCCCTGAGCGGCAACCTCAAGGCCATGTATGTCATGGGCGAGGACCCCGTGCTCACTGACCCTGACTCCAGTCACGTCCGCCGGGCGCTGGGAAGCCTCGAGTTCCTGGTGGTGCAGGACCTGGTCATGACCGAGACGGCCAGGTACGCGGACGTGTTCCTGCCGGCCGCCTGTTATGCCGAAAAGGACGGCACCTTCACCAATACGGA
Organism: Actinomycetes bacterium; assembly: GCA_021790075.1. GTDB lineage: Bacteria > Actinomycetota > Thermoleophilia > BMS3ABIN01 > BMS3ABIN01 > JAJYIN01. The sequence continues at coordinate 3,955 of JAJYIN010000015.1, forward strand.
GCGGCGGGTGCAGCGGGTGCGCAAGGCGGTGGAGCCGCCGGGCCAGAGCCGGCCGGACTGGGAGATCATCTGCGACCTCTCCCGCCGCATGGGATATGACATGAGCTATGACTCCCCGGAAGAGGTGTTTGAGGAGATCCGCACCCTGACGCCCGCTTACGCCGGCATGACCTACAAGCGCCTGGCCATCGCCGGCCTCCAATGGCCCTGTCCCGACATCGACCATCCCGGCACCCGCTACCTGCATTCCAGCGGGTTCCCGCGGGGCAAAGGGCTGCTGCAGGGAATCGAATACGAGGCGCCGGCGGAGCTCACCGACGAAGAGTACCCCATGATCCTGACCACCGGGCGGAGGCTGTTTCACTACAACGTTTCGACCAGGTACTCAAACAGCCTCGACAGCCTCATGCCGACCGAGCTGGCGGAGGTCAATCCGGCCGACGCGGCCCGTCTCGGCCTCCAGGACCGGCAGCGGGCGCGGATAACGTCGCGGCGGGGCTCGCTGGTGACCGGCATCAGGATCACCGGCAGGGTGCCGGAAGGCGTCGTCTTCATGTCCTTCCATTACCGGGAAACTCCGGTCAACGAGCTGACGAATTCCGCCTATGACCCGATCTCCAAGACGGCTGAGTACAAGGTTTGCGCCGTCCGGATCGAGAAGGCGAAGTAATGAACCGGGCTACCGCGCTGAGCGGCGCGCGCAAAGGCACGCGCGGCCGCAAAGACGGCCGGCGGGGCCGGATGACGATCCGGTCCAAGGTCTGGATCGAGGTCGACGGTGAGCCGGTGTTCAGCAAGGGGCGGGAGATGCTCTTCCTTGCCATCGACGAGTACGGCTCCATCAACCGGGCCGCCCGGGAGATGGGCATCCCTTACCGGCGGGCCTGGGGTTACATCAAGGCGATGGAAGAGCGGCTGCGGGTGCCGCTGGTGGAGACCTCCAAAGGAGGGGCCGGCGGCGGCGGCGCCCGGTTGACCGGGGAGGCGAGGGAACTGCTGGCCCGCTTCGGGCGCTTGGAACAGGGGATCGACAAACTGGTGGACGAACGCTTTGACAGGATGTTTGGAAATGAGAAAAAATAGTGGGTGTTTTTTTGAGAAACGTTATGCGGTTCAGACACAACGAACATATCAAATACGTGCCGGCCGCCGTTCTGCTGGCAGTGACCGTGTTGTGGGCAGCGGCCTGCGGCGCCGGCGCGGTGCCGGCCGGAACCGCCAACCGCCGGATTACGGTATCGGCGGCCGCCAGCCTCCAGGACGTCTTCTCGCAGCTGGGCAAGGAGTTTGAGAACCGCCACCCCGGGGTGGAAGTGGACTTCAACTTCGGCGCCTCCGGGGATCTCGAGCAGCAGATCAGGAGCGGCGCGCCGGTCGATGTGTTTGCTTCCGCTTCCACCAGGGAGATGGACGACCTCGAGCAGCAGGGGCTTATCATCAACGAGACGCTGATCAGGCCGTTCAGCAACAGTGTCGTCCTGGTGGTGCCGGCGCCGGCGGGGGCCGGAATCGCTTCCTTCGGCGATCTTGCCGGAGGCGGCGTGACCAGGATCGCCATCGGCAGCCCGGATACGGTCCCCGCAGGGAGATACGCCCGGGATACTTTGACATATTTCAAGCTCTGGGACGGGCTTCAGCCCAAACTGGTGTATGGCGCGAACGTGCGGCAGGTGCTTGATTACGTGGCCCGGGGAGAGGTGGACGCGGGCATCGTCTACGCCACCGACGCCGAACTGCGGTCCGGCGAGGTCAGGACCGTGGCGACGGCGCCCGCCGCCAGCCACGCTCCCGTCGTCTATCCGATGGCGGCGGTGAAAGGCGCGCGGGATGAAGACCTGGCGCGGCAGTTCCTCGATTACGTCGCTTCGCCGGATGCCCGCCCTGTCTTTGAAAAGTTCGGCTTCGGAGCCGCGCCGTGACCCTGTTTGCCATCAGGCTCTCCCTGCAGGTGGCGGTCACCGCCACCTGCCTGATAGTGCCGGTGGGAATCTTCCTTGCCTATTTGCTGGCCCGCGGGAAGTTCAGGGGGAAGGAACTGCTGGACGTGCTGCTGACGCTGCCCCTGGTCCTGCCGCCGACCGTGACCGGTTTCTACCTGGTAGTCGTACTCGGGCGCAACGGCGTCATCGGCTCGCCTATCCACGCCCTCACCGGCTGGGACATCATGTTCACCTGGGAAGCGGCGGTGCTGGCTTCTTTCATCGTGGCGATGCCGCTGATGGTGAAGACGGCCCGGGCCGCCTTCGAGTCGGTCGACCGGCAGCTGCTGGACGTTTCCGCCACGCTGGGACACTCGGAACTGACCACCTTGCTCCGGGTGCTGCTGCCGCTGTCCCGCAAGGGGCTTATCGCCGGCGCCTCGCTGGCCTTTGCCCGGGCGCTGGGCGAGTTCGGGGCGACCCTGATGCTGGCGGGGAACATCCCCGGCAAGACCAGCACCGCGCCCCTGGCGATATACAACTTCGCCAGCAACGGCGACTGGTCGGCGGCCAACGGCCTGGTCCTGCTGTTCACGTTGATATCCGGCCTCTTCCTTTATATTGCCAACCGTTACAGCCGGCGGTTGATCTGATGGGAATCTCGCTGACACTGAAAAAGCAGATCGGCCGCTTCGCCCTCGACGTCAGCTGGGAGGCCGGCGATGAGCTGGTGGCGCTCTTCGGCTTCTCCGGCGCGGGAAAGAGCCTGACTCTCAGGCTGATTGCCGGCCTGATGCGGCCTGACGCCGGCAGGGTGCAGGTGGGCGGCGCGCCGTTCTTTGACAGCGCCGCCGGCATCGACGTCAGGGCCCGGGACCGGCGCCTGGGCATCGTCTTCCAGGACTATGCCCTCTTCCCGCATATGACCGTGGAGAAGAACATTGCCTACGGGCTGAACGGTTCCGGGGCCGGCGAGCGGAAGCGCTTGGTGGGAGAGATGATGGCGCGCTTCCGGCTGGACGGCCTCGAACGGGCCATGCCTTCCGAGATATCCGGCGGCCAAAAGCAAAGGGTCGCCCTGGCCAGGGCGCTTATCGGCAGGCCGGCGCTGCTGATGCTGGACGAGCCCTTTTCGGCGCTGGACCGGCCGATCCGGCTTCAGATGCGGGAGGTGATCCGGGAGGTCCGCTCCGCATTCGGGATCCCCCTGGTGCTGGTCACCCATGATTTCTCCGAGGTCGAGAGCCTGGCCGACCGGGTAATAGTGTATGCCGGCGGCAGGGTGGTCCAGACCGGCGCCCCTGCTGAGGTCCGGGCCCGCCCGGCCGGCGCGCAGGTGCGGGAATTACTGGGAACCGGCCGCGGGCCGGCAGGGGATGGGGTGGCCGCAGCGGATGGAGCGGCTGCAGAGGCAGGAGCAGCCGCAGTAGCCGGCGCGGCCGCAGCGGCCGGAACCCATCATTCAGGTGAACATCAACTGGAAACAGTACTGAGCCAGGGAGAGAGCCATGTGTGAACCCGATCAGACAACAGTGCCGGTGCGGGAAGCCGCCGGCATGGTCCTGGGCCACGACATCACTGAGATCAACGCCGGCGCCGGCTTCAAGGGATGCCGATTCCGCCGGGGCCATGTAGTCACCGAGGCCGACATCCCCAGGCTGCTGGACCTGGGCAAGGAAAACATCTACGTGCTCGAAATAGGAGCAGACCAGCTGCACGAGGACGATGCGGCGCTGATACTGGCGGCGGCGCTGGCCGGCGAGAACGTCGAGTACCTGCCGGAACCGCGCGAGGGCAGGATCAATCTGCTGGCTGCGGTCGACGGCCTCCTCAAGGTAGACGCCGGCGGGCTGGAGCGCTTCAATTCGGTGGGCGCCGTCATGTGCGCCAGCCGCCACACAAACACCGTCGTCAAGGCCGGGGACCTGATCGCCGGCACCCGGGCGATCCCGCTGGTGGTGGAGCGCCGGGCGGTCGAGGAGGCCGCCGCCGTGGCGGCGCCGGGCGGCCTGGTGTCAGTAGCGCCGCTGAAACGGGTCCGGGCCGCCCTCATCATCACCGGCACCGAGGTCTACAGCGGCCGTATCGAGGACGCCTTCGAGCCGGTCATCCGGGAGAAACTGACGGCGCTGGGCTCGGTGGTGGTGTCGGTCACCAAATGCCCGGACGACATGGACGCCATCGTCACGGCCCTTAAGGAGGCGCGCCGGCGGGCCGGCCTCATCATCATGACCGGCGGCATGTCGGTGGACCCCGACGACCTCACCCCCCTGGCGGCCAGGCAGGCGGGCGCGAGGATCTCGGCCTACGGCTCGGCGGTTCTTCCCGGGGCGATGTTCATGGCCGCCTGCTTCGACGACGGCACGCCCGTCCTGGGCGTCCCCGCCTGCGGCATCCATCACCCCCGCACCATCCTCGACCTGGTGCTGCCGCGGGTGCTGGCCGGGGAAGAGATCACCGCCGGCGACATCGCCCGGCTGGGCCATGGCGGGCTCTGCCTCGACTGCATCGAGTGCCGTTTCCCTGTCTGCCCGTTCGGCAAGGGTTAAACATTTTTCTCCAAACTTAATGAAGTTCATATAACTGCATTCAGCTGTTCCCCTATAAGATAATTTCATGTAATTTTCATGATGCGGAATTAGGTTGTATGCATGCGAATACTTCTTGTGGAAGACAACCGGAAGCTGGCAGGGTATATCAGGAAGGCCCTGAAAAAGGAAAGCTACGCAGTCGATTGTGTTTTCGACGGCGCCGCCGGGGAAGAGCGGGCGGCTTTCGGCGAATACGACATCATCGTTCTGGACGTCATGCTTCCCGTGAAGGACGGTTTTACCGTGTGCCGCGATCTGCGCGGGAAAAATGTCAACACGCCGATCCTGATGCTGACCGCCAGGGGGGAGCTGGATGACAGGGTCGAGGGACTGGACTGCGGCGCCGACGATTATCTGGTCAAGCCTTTCCAGCTGAGGGAGCTGTCCGCCCGCCTCCGGGCGCTGCTCCGGCGCCCGCCGGCAAAGAAGGGCGAGGTTCTGAGAGCCGGAGCCCTCTCTCTCGACAATGGCTGCCACATCGCCAGGAACGGAGACGATGAGCTGCGGCTGACCCTGAAGGAGTACGCGGTGCTGGATTTTCTCATGAGAAACAAGGGGTTGATCCTGACCCGGGACCAGATCTACAGCCATTGCTGGGAATGGGCCGACAATTCTTACAGCAACGTAGTGGATGCGGTCATCAAGCAATTACGCCAGAAATTAAATGACAGCAAAAAACAAAATATTATCAAGACTGTCCGGGGCGTCGGTTTCAAGCTCCAGGCATGACCCCTTTACACGCGCCAGAATCAGGCTGGCCGTTTATTATACTCTTGGCGTCCTGATCCTGGTTACCATTTTTAGCGTTTCCGTTTACGTCCTCTTTTCCAGCAATACCGTGGACAACCTCGAATACCAGGGCGGCGCCGGCGAGAATGACGCCAGCATGGAGGCTCAAATCGTGGAGAGGGCCCAAAGCCGCCTGGAGGCCACCCTGCTGATCGTCGATGGCCTGATCCTCGTGCTGACCGGCGGCCTCAGTTATTACGTGGCGGGCAAGACCCTGCGCCCGGTCGAAGACGCGTATGCGGCGCAGAAGAAATTCGTCGCCGATGCCGCCCATGAATTGAGGACGCCGCTGACCGTCCTGAGAACCGGCGCGGAAACGGTGCTGAGCGAGGGCGGCAGCAAGGCGGAGTATGAGAAATATATCCGTGACTCACTGGAAGAGTCTGAGTTTCTGACGGGCTTGGTGAACGATCTATTGTTCCTGGCGCGGGGAAGGGACCTGGGAAAAGCTGAGCAGGTCAAGCTGGATTTCGGCCTCATCGCGCGCCAGCAGACGGAATTCATGACTCCCTACGCCAGGATGAAGAAAGTGCGGCTTTCGTACGTTAATGGCGATAATGCCAATTATTTCATCAAAGGAAATCCGGATCAGCTGAAGCGTCTGCTCAACAACCTCATCAAGAACGCGATCGACTACAACCGGGAAAACGGTGAGGTTGACATTTCCTTGAGCAGTGGTATCAAGCAAACGGTCTTGAGGGTCGCCGATACCGGAGGGGGAATCGACTCCACGGAAATCCCCAACATTTACAAACGTTTTTACAAATCAGACGCGGCGCGGGCCCGGGCCGGAGGCGGTTCGGGACTGGGGCTCTCCATCGTCCGGGAGATCGTGGAAGCTCACAAGGGAAAGATCGATATAAAAAGCAAGCCGGAGGCAGGAACGGAGGTATTTGTCAGCTTTCCCGCGGCATGACCCAGACAAACTGTTTCAGATCGAGGAAGTCCTGAAAGGAACCGCCCACGGGCGGTTTTTTTTACGCGGCGAATTTCACGGGAAGTTCATTTTCTCCGGTTACGTTATGGATGAATGGCAAGCGAAGCTTGAAGGAGGTGAGAAACATGAGGTTCAAGAAATACCTGGTCATCTTCGGAGTCGCCGCCCTGCTGGCCGCCGGTGGCGCGGCCGCAGCCGTGGCCAGCGCCCAGACGGGCACGCAACCCGCTGCGCCGCCTGCGGCCATACATCAGACGCAACCGGCGGCGCCGCAGGCTGAGAAGGCCGACCAGGAAAAACCCGGCCAGGCGGGAGACGCGGTGGAAAAAGAAGACGCCGCCGGCGGGAACGATGCCAACGAAGCCAATGAAGCCAACCTTCCCAATGGTGGCCACGCCGACCCGCAGGGTTCCACCGTGGATCATCAGTACGAGGGGGTAGAGTAAGGCGTGGAAAGAAATCCGCGCAGGCAAAGGACCGGTTAATAACCGGTCCTTTGCCGATTCCCTTCTCGATATCCATGTTCCGTTTTTCATGTGTTTTTCATAATGGAGCTGTAAAAAGTCCATATGGTTTCTGATTACGTCATCCGCACCAAGAACCTCAGCAAACAGTACGGATCCAAGAGGGGCCTCGAGAATGTCAGTCTGACAATTTCCGCCGGAGAGATATTCGGGCTGCTGGGCCATAACGGTGCGGGGAAAACGACCGCCGTCAGCATAATCACAACCCTGCTGCGGCCGAGTTCCGGTACGGCCGAAGTCTGCGGCTGCGACATCCTGCGCGACGGCAGGGAAGTTCGCCGCCGGATCGGTTACCTGCCCGAAAACGTTGAGTTCTATGACGCCCTGACGCTCAGGGAGAACCTGCTATATTTTGCCCGTCTGTCGATGCTGTCAGATCCCGGGAAGAGAATCGCTGAAGTGCTAGAGTTTCTCGATTTTACCGGCCACGAAGAGGATAAACTGGGGACTTTCAGCAAGGGAATGCGGCAACGGGCGGGCATTGCCCAGGCTATCCTGCACCGGCCCACGGTGCTGTTTCTCGACGAGCCCACCTCCGGGCTGGATCCCCAGGGCGTGATTACATTGCGCCGGAGCATCAAGCGCCTGAACGAGTACCTCGGCATGACCGTTTTCATGAATACCCACTCCCTGGCAGAGGTCACAAAAACCTGCACCAGCATCGGCATTTTGCGTGACGGCGAACTTCTTTATCAGGATTCGCTCGAGCGCACGATCCAGGCCTTTCCCCAACATGCCTCGCTGGAAGACATTTATCTTGACATCGATGCGGGCGGAAGATGACCGGAGTGATTCTGGCAGTTGCGAGGCAGGAGGTCCGCACCGCCCGCACCAATCGTCTGGCGATGCTGCTGATCGGTATTTTCATAGGCATGGTGATCGTATCCGGATTTATCGGCTGGGCAACGCACCATACCATCAGCAGCGTTTACCGGGAAGCCTTGCGGGAAGGGGCCACCTCAGCCCCGGATCCGCTGTCGGCGCAGCAGCCGCTTGACCTGATCAGGAATACGGTGATCTATGTGATCCTGATCGGGGCGCTCTCGGCGATCCTGCTCGGTGTCCGGTCGACCGAGGGTGACCGCAAGGCGGGAGTAGTAGACCTCATCTTCTCGAGACCGGTCACCAGCCGCCAGTATGCAACCGGAAAGCTGTTGGGAATCCAGTTGCTGACGGGATTCATTCTGATGATTGCGGCACTTGTCAGCTGGATGGTAATGCTGCTGATCAGCGGCCGCGGTCTTTCTCTCGCGGATACCGGTGATCTGATGCTGTTCTTCGTGCTTGCCTGGCTTTTCCTCTTTCCCTTTTCCGCCCTGGGGTTCATTCTGGGCGCCATCAGCAGGCGGGAGACCAGCGCCCTGCTGGTGCCTATTCTTGTTTGGGCGCTGCTGGTTTTTGTCATACCCCAGCTGGGCACCGCTGAGCATCCGGTGTCCCTGCTCAATCCCGTTCTCGCCCGGCCCGTATCGCAGGGACCGTTCTTTGCCTTGAGCCGCCGGGTGCTGCAGCCGGTTTCCGTAACGGACCGCTTCAGGAGCGCCGGTGCGGGCCTCCTGCGGATTGACGGGGCGGATACGCAGTCCCACATTCTCGACTGGCTGTCCCTGGCCGGCATCGCTGCCGGGAGTTGCGCCGCCGCCATGTTTATTGCCAGGCGCGAGATCATGAGGAGGCCTTTCCTTGAGTAGGGCTTTCTGGACGATTTTCCGCAAGGAGTTCGGGGACGTATTCAGGAGCCGTTACTTTCTTGTGCTTTGCGCCGCGCTCATCGTGGTGATGACCCTGTCCCTGGTGATCTCGGCGTTGGACTTTCATACCCGGTTGTCCGACTACCAGCGCTATGTCCAGGCGCTCAAGCAAGCAGGAGGAACAACTCAGGAGGCGCCGCCGCAGCTATCCCCCCTGCAGCAGCTCCGGGGGAGCTTTGAATATCTCGAGATCATCGGCGCCATCCTGGCGATCGTGATCGGTTACGGGATGATTGCGAAGGAGAAATACCGGGGGACCTTGCGCCTGCTGTTCAGCCGCCCCATCGGGCTTCTGGATGTCGCCGCGGGCAAGCTCGCGGCTCTGGCCCTGGTGTGGCTGTCAGTTCTCGCCCTCCTGTCGCTGGCAATTCTGGTAACGCTGTATTTTGTGGGAGGGGCGGTCCTGTCGGTTTCAGAGATTGCCAAACTCGGACTCAGCATGGGCGACGCCTGGGTGTATCTCATGTTCTGGAGCGCTTTGGCGCTGGGGCTGGCCAGTTTTACCAGACAGCCAAGCACCGCTCTGCTGATCAGCTTTGTCATATGGTTGAGCGTTGTTTTAATCATTCCCCAGATTGGGGACACCATGGACCCCGATAACCAGGTGCCCGGGGGATTGTTTCAGACCCTGCAGGTTGATAAGGCTCACCAGCATGCCGTTCTGGAGCATTTCAGCTTTTATGAAAGCACGCGAAATGCGTTGGAAGAGACGTCGATCAGCAAGCATTTCGAGCGCGCCAGCTTTGCCTTTCTTGGTGTCAAGGAGATGTATGATCGACAACCACTGGCATATATCTGGAGCGGCACCTGGAAAGACACGGTCTGGCCCCTGGCCGGCGCCTGGCTGGGTACGGCCTTTGCCCTGTCCCAATGCAACAAGCGCAACCTCTTAGGAAGGAAGTCAAAATGAAAAAAACATGCATGAAAATCGCCGCCATCGCCACGGGCGCCTTCCTCTCTGCCGCCGTCCTGGCGGCATGCCAGGGGGGCCCGGGAGCAGTCAACTCCAGCTCGTCCACGGGAAACAGCAGCCAGGTCTTGCCGGTGGCAAATAATCCGATCCAGAACAATGCCACGGCAAACGGCCTGGCCATCACCGCCGCCCAGGTCGAAAACAACGTTGATCCGGCAACCAGCAAAGCGATACCCGATTGTCTGCAAATCCAGTTGAAGAACACCAGTAACCAGACAATGAGCAATCTCGAAATATATTACAGCATGACCGACAGCAAGACGGGCGCCCGCGAAGGCTACTACCAGAAACTGGACGGGCTCAGCCTGGCTCCGGGTCAGACCAGGACCATCTTTTTCGATAACGGTAACTCCCCGGGCCATTACCCTGAGAACAAGTACAGCATTTACAGGACTTCTCCCAATGAGGTACGTTTTTCAATCCAGGTGAGTGCCCCAGGCTTCAAGCCGGCTGCCGCCCGGGCGATTAAGGGACCCGGCACCGGCGAGCAGAGCGATTAGCGCAGCCGCTTCAAGTGACTCAGCGCCGTCCGGCACGAACCGCCGTTCCTGACGGGTACTGGCGACTGCGGATTCCCGGTGACCGCTTTTCGTCACATAGCAGCCCAAGATGGGTAAGTTGCGGGCCGCGACGCACGTGTATGCGGCTTCATTACCACCTGGTGATCTCCAATGGCCTCCGGACATCCGTGTCATTGACACCGGCGTTGCCGCCAAATGGTTCCTGCCCGCGGCCTTCGTAGCCTTGGCGGTAGAACTCAAGACCCGGCTCATCACCGCCGGCCGGCGGCTCACGCGCCTGATGGCGTCAAGCCCTTTCGCAGCCCATCTCGAATGGGTGGGGCAGTGGGCGTGAAGGGTGAGTCAGGCGGTTGCTGCCACGCCGAATGCCCGGCAAGGCCAGACCGGGAGTCTGGGCTCAGCGCCTCCCCGATAGGGTAGAATACGGACCGTGATGAGCACACCTCCGGACATCGTCAAGCGGGTTCAGAAACTCCGCCGGGAGATAGAGCATCACAACTATCTCTATTATGTTCTCGACCAGCCGGAGATCAGCGACGCCGGGTTCGATGCCCTCTTCCGCGAGCTGGAAAGCCTGGAATCCGGGCACCCGGAGCTGCTCACACCGGATTCACCTACCCAGAGGGTGGGCGCCGAGCCGCTGGCGGCCTTCCAGCAGGTGCGCCACCCGCAGCCGATGTTCTCGCTGGCGAACGCCCGCAATGAGGAAGAGCTGGCGGACTGGCACCGCCGCGCGGCCAGGCTGCTTGCGGACAGGAGAGTCGATCCGGCGGCAGCCGCTTTCGTCACCGAGCCCAAGATCGATGGGCTGGCGATCTCCCTGGTCTACGAGAACGGGCGGCTGGCGCGGGGGGCCACCCGCGGCAACGGCGAAGTGGGTGAGGACGTCACCATGAACCTGCGCACCATCCACGCCATCCCGCTGGCGCTGCGGCTGAAGGATGGTGAGCAGCCGCCGCCGGTGATCGAAGTCCGGGGCGAGGTCTACCTGCCCCTGGCAGCCTTCGAGGAACTCAACCAGGAGCGCGCCGCCGCGGGCAAGCCCACCTTCGCCAACCCCCGCAACGCCGCCGCCGGCTCGGTGAGGCAGCTGGACCCCAAGGTGGCCGCCCGCCGTCCGCTCAACATCTGGTGCTACCAGATCGGGTATGCCGAGGACTTTTCCCTTGATTCCCACTGGGAGGCCCTGATGTGGCTCAAAGAGCATGGTTTCCGGGTGAACCCGCATGTGAAGCGGCACCGTGATTTTCAGGGGGTGGTGGAGGAATGCCGGGCCTGGGAAGAGCGGCGCCCGCAGCTCGACTACGACATCGACGGCGCCGTCGTCAAGATAGATTCCCTCGAGATGCAGGAGCTTCTGGGTTATGTCGGACGGGATCCCCGCTGGGCGATCGCCTACAAGTTCGCCCCCAGCACCGCGGTTACCAGGCTGCTTAAGATCGGTATCAACGTGGGGCGCACCGGGGCGCTCAACCCTTACGCCATCATGGAGCCGGTCGAAGCGGGGGGCGTCACCATCAGCCAGGCGACCCTGCACAACGAGGATGACATCCACCGCAAGGACATCCGCGAGGGTGACTGGGTGGTGATCCAGCGTGCAGGCGACGTCATCCCCCAGGTGGTGGGGCCGGTGATCCAGAAGCGCACCGGCGTGGAGGAGGTCTTCCATATGCCCGAGACCTGCCCCTCCTGCGGTTCGCATACGGTGCGGCCGGAAGGCGAGGTGGTGGTCCGCTGCCCCAACAAGTCCTGCCCATCACAGATAGTGGAAAGCATCAAGCACTTCGTCAGCAAGGGGGCCATGGACATTGACGGCGTCGGTGAGAAGCTGGTGGAGCGGCTGTTCAGGCTGGGACTGATAAAGAACATGGGCGACCTCTATTATTTGAAACGGGAAGACCTGATCGGGCTGGAGACGAGCCGATCTGTCAACAAGAAGGGAACAGAGGTAATCCATCGCCTGCAGGAGACCAGCGTTGCCAACATGCTCAAAGCCCTGGATGATTCACGCCGGCGGCCCTTCCACCGGGTCCTGTTCGCCCTCGGCATCCGGCATGTGGGCTCGATCAACGCCCAGTTGCTGGCCGCCCATTTCCATGACATCGATTCCCTCATGGCCGCAGGTGAGGAGGATATCGCCCGGGTCGAGGGTATCGGGCCGGTGATCGCCGAAGCGGTGCGGGAATACTTCGGGGAGCCTCACAACCTGGAGACGATCAAGCGTCTGCGAAAGGCCGGCATCAGGTTTGCGCAGGAGGCGGAGGAGGACCGGGAGAGGCCGCTGTCAGGCAGGAGTTTTGTGCTCACCGGCACCCTGGCCGCCATTGGGCGCGCCGAGGCCAAGGAGAAGATCGAGGCCCTCGGCGGCAAGGTTTCCGGTTCGGTGGGGAAGGGGACCGATTACGTGGTCGTGGGGGAGAACCCCGGCTCCAAGCTCAGGAAGGCGCAGGAACTGAAGAAGGCCGTGCTGACTGAAGAGGAATTCCTGAAGTTGATCGGCTCTGCCGGGTGAGGCGATTTCTGGCGGCCCACATCTGGAAAAAGGCAGGCCGGCGCGAGGAAAATCCTCAGCGCCGGCTCTTGTCTTTACACCTTAACCTGGCGGTATTGACAAACAGTTAGCCGTTCACCGGTGGTGTCGGCGTGCCTGGTCCCAGGTGGCTGTACTTGTCTTCTATCTTTTGCCGGATGTCCTTGATCGACATCCCCTGATCATTCCACTGGCTCACGTCCAGTGCGATTTCCACACAGGTGTCTCAGTAGGATCCGTGCTGATCGAACGTAACGTTGTCGCCATTACGGGATTTGATGAAACAATCGAGGTTGCTCTTGTGTCCGGCGCTCTGGCCGCAGCCGCAATAACAGGGAACCTGCGACAGCAGGTCGGGGCGCTCCAGGGCAAACGCATAGGCTTTGGCTGAATTGGCAGGCGTGCCGGGAGCCGAAGCCCAGCTGGGAATCTGGATGTTCCCCACGGCCGTGTCCTGAGAGGAGCTGGTGGTGTTTCCACAGGAGAGGGTTGTCAGGAGCGCGATGCCAGCCAGCAAAGCTACCGGGATCGCCAGCAGCAGTTTCCAGGGCCGGAAGTGTCTTTCTTTCAATTTCACCACCTTTCCCCAGGGGAAAGCAATACGAGTCAGTTTCTAATTTTAGCAGCCCTTTTCCGCCAATGATAAGCAATTTTCCTGGAAGAAGGCAAAATTGCATACGCCGATAAAAAAAGGCTCCGGGTGACCGGAGCCTGAACGGCCAGGGAAAAACTACGATATTTAGTAGATGGTCACCGTAACCGTGCGGTTGCCCCAGGCATAGGCCTCGCCACAGGGGAGCCAGACATCGATGCGGTTGCCGACGATGGCGCCGCCGGTGTCGGCCGCAACGGCGTCGCCGTATCCGGACACGTGGACCCGGGCCCCGAGAGGAATGACGCTGGGATCCACGGCGATGATGCCGCGGCCCACCGGCATTCCCGTGGCTGTGCTGCCGGCCAGACAGTAGGCCGTGGCCTGGACCGTGATGGTGGCGCCGCCGCCCGGGGGCGGCGAGTAGTCGCCGTCACCGCCCGAGCTACCCGAGGAAGAGCTGCTCTGAATCTGGTTCATACGGGATTCGATACTGGCCGCCTGCGCCTGCAGGTTTGCCAGCTGTCCGTCATTGGCGAGTTTCTGGCTCTTCAGTGAGTCGACCACGCTTTGTTGATGGGTCTTTGCCGCCACCAGGCTTTGCTGGGCGGAATTCAGGTCGCCGGCGAGGCTGTCGAGCTCTTTCTGCTTGCCGGCGAGGCTGTTGATGTTGTCTTCCAGCGACTGCTTGGCTTCCTTGATCGAATCGATAAGCCCGCGGTCGCTCTCGGCAATGGTATTGATCATGTCGACGCGGTTGATCAGGTCGGAGAAATTGTTAGCCCCCATAACCACGTCGAGGTAACCCACGTCATCGCTCTTGTATGATCCCAGCAACCGTTTCTGCAGGGTGGCCTGCCGGTCATCCAGCTGCTTCTGCGTTCCCTGAAGCTGCTGCTGTTGCTGCTGGATGGAAGCCTGCAGGTCCGCGCGCCGCTGGTTGACATCGGCAATCTCGTTGTTGTACCGGGAGACTTCGCTGTCAACCGACACCAGGTCGGCCAGGGCCTGCTGGTAGCTGGCATCCAGGGACTGCGACTGGCTTTGCAGGTCGTCGATCTGCTGGCTGGTCTGGCCCAGCTCGCTAGCAGGGGATGCCAAGGCGGTGGAGATGACGAGGAGTGAGAGTAAGACTGTGGAAATTAGTATGAAAGGTTTTGGCAGAAAAGCTGTTGTCCGTCTAATGACGTGTTTGTAGAAACCTACTAAGATAACGCTCCTCCAACAATTGTTTACAGGACCCCTTGCCCGATGCCCGTTCCCCACTTCTGGTGGTAATACCTGCAAAAAAAAGGCCGAAAGTTCCAGAAAAGAACGCAAATACCGCTATTTTTCCCCACTTTTCAATGACCACTGGGCTCTGGACCCAGCCGAAGTGTGGAATATAGCATTCCCTGAAGGGGGGGTCAACCACCTTAGTAACGATAGGTACTAAGGTGGAAGAATAATCCCGGAATTTGCGGCATCTGTATTAACAGACATTAATTTAATCTGGGCTGTTGGGAGCCGCGGCGCTCTTTTTCCGCGTAGGACAAACGTGGCCGGGGTAGAACAGTGTCGCAT
>JAJYIN010000191.1 GCA_021790075.1 Actinomycetes bacterium
GGGAAAGAAATAGACTCGGGGACACCATACTATTTATTTGCAGGTATTTTGTTTTACCTTAATACGGGAGTCAGGGTTATAGAAGCTTGTAGGTCTAACGTCCCGAATATTGCCATACAAAACCCCTGCAAATAAATAGTATGGTGTCCCCGAGTTAAAGAGCCGCCCGGAGGCGGCTCTTTATGAAGAATTTGCTCGCGCGTCCACCTGTGGAGGGCGGGATGTACAATCGCAGACATTTTACGGCACATGGCTGTCGACCTGCACTGGTCTCTCGTACCCGCACGAGCAAACAGGAAAGATAAACCAACCCGCGGGCTGCTTCACCCTTCAGTAATATCTGGCGTTATCACGGTTGTGGCGCACCGATCACGCTGAACATTACTTTTTAATGATACTATTCCACGCACATTCGAAGCAATAGGTACCCCAGGAGAGTATCATCTGCAATTCCTTCATGGTCCGATAAGAAGAACTTAAAAGGAATATTCGGCTATTTGCAGGCTTTTATATAAATATGACAGTATTGATTGGAATTACATGGCGGCAGGCCGCCGGGCAGGAAAACCACATCGGCCGCAGAACTGTATCCAGGTGAGCACCGAGACACAAAAAACCGCTCCCAGCCAACGTTATCCCTGCCACTGCTGCCGCAAGCCGGCGTCGGTCTACTGGTCCGAGAAGAGGCGCTGCTTCATCTGCGAGAACTGCCTCAAAACCTTTGACCTGGCCGTCATCGCCAAGCGGAACGGCCTGGCGGCCGAGCAGCTCAGTCTCGTCTAGTTTCCTCCTGACGGAAAGGGCGCAGGCGTATATAATGACCGTCAGCCCTTCCCGGGGCGGCGGAGAGCCGGCGCGACTAATGTTTCCTTTTCCATGCGCCTGGAGAACTTGTGCACCATCCGCCCCGCGGGTCCATCACACACATAACCGAGTCTGGAGGTCGATCAAATGGCGAAGAAAAAGGTGGCAATCCTTACCGGTGGCGGCGACTGCCCGGGCCTGAACGCTGTGATCCGGGCGGCTACCCTGAAACTGGTCAAAGCCGGTTATGAGATGGTCGGGGTCGGACATGGATGGCGGGGGCTGATGGAGAACGAGTACATCCCCCTCGACTCGGATTCCACCGCCGGCATCCTCAGCCAGGGCGGCACCATCCTGGGGACGTCGCGCACCAACCCGATGAAGGAAGAGGGCGGCGTCGAGCTGCTGGTTGACAACCTGCGCCAGAACGAGATCTGGGCCACCATCGCCATCGGCGGCGATGACACCCTGGGGGTGGCCAACCAGCTGCACGGCAAGTACGACCTCAACATGGTAGGCGTGCCCAAGACCATCGATAACGACCTTTCCGGCACCGATTACACCTTTGGTTTTGACACCGCGGTACAGATCGCCACCGAGGCCATCGACCGCCTGCACACCACCGCCGCCTCCCATGACCGCACGATCGTGGTGGAGATCATGGGGCGGCACACCGGCTGGATCACCGTGATGGCCGGCATCGCCGGCGGCGCCGACGCCATCATGCTGCCCGAGTTCGACATCTCCGTGGCCGAGGTCTGCGATATCCTCCGCCGCAGCCGGGAGCAGGGCCGGAATTACAACATCGTCGCGGTCAGCGAGGGGGCGAGGCTGATCACCAGGGAAGGCGAGGAGCAGATGGTGACCCAGTCCGACGAGGTGGACGCTTTCGGCAACGTCAAGCTGGGCGGCGTCGCCAACCTGCTGGCGAAGGAGATCGAGCGGCGCACCGGTTTCGAGACGCGAGCCACCGTGCTGGGCCACATCCAGCGGGGCGGCACGCCGACGGCGCACGACCGGGTGCTGGCTACCCGCTACGGCGTCAAGGTCGCCGATATGCTCCAGGCGGAGGAATGGGGGATGATGGCGGCGCTCAAGGGCGACGAGATCGTTTCCGTGCCGCTCGAGGTCGCCGTCGGCGAGCGCAAGCTCGTGCGGCAGGAATTCTGGGATCTGGCGCAGACGTTTTTCGCCTAGGGCGCGTCGCCGATTCGTGGCTAAAAACCCCTCCCCGGGGGGATACTAAATTGCAGCGGTCTTTACCATGAATCATCCCGAGATCATAGCCACGCACACCAATACCGACTTCGATGGCTTTGCCGCGTCGGTGGCGGCTGGCAAGCTGTACCCGGAGGCGCGCATCTGCTTCGCCGGCTCGCTCAACCGCAACGTGCGCGAGTTTTACAACCTGCACGCAGACGAGATCGACACCGTCGACATCCAGATGGTCGACCTGGAGCGGGTGCGGCGGCTGATCATCGTCGACACCATCCACTGCAACCGCATCGGCGAGCTGGAGAAGCTCTGCGGCCGCGAGGGGGTGGAGGTGATCGTCTTCGACCACCACCGGCTGGCCTCGCCCGCGGAGCGGCCGCCGTTCGTTTCCCCCGAGAATTACGTCCTTTCCGAGGACGGCTCCCTGGTGACCACCATGCTAAAGATCATCCACGACCGCAAGATCGAGATCTCGCCGCTGGAAGCCACCGTCTTCGCCCTGGGAATCCACGAGGACACCGGCTCGCTCACCTACCCGACCACCACGCCCCGGGACGCCGAGGCGCTGGCGCTCTGCATGCGACTGGGGGCCAGCGAGAGCCTGATCGGCAAATATCTCCACAACCCGCTCACTGGGGAGCAGCGGCAGCTGCTGCTGGAGCTGGTGGACGAGCTGGAGCCGGCCACGGTGGGCGACGTCGACGTCTTCATCGCCGCCATCAAGAGCCCCGTTTACGTCGAGGGCCTCAGCGTGGTGGCGCACAAGATCATGGACGTGACCGACTGCCAGGCGCTCATCGTCATGGTGGAGATGGAGGACCGCATCTTCGTCGTCGGCCGCAGCAAGAGCCGGCTGCTGGACGTGGCCAAGGCGCTGGCGCCGGTGGGGGGCGGCGGCCACAGCCAGGCGGCCTCGGCCATCGTTAAGGGCATCAGCCTCGAAGAAGCGGAGAAAAAGGTCATCGACGCCCTGCCGGGAGTCATGGGAGAGCCGCTCCGGGCCAGGGACATCATGTCCCACCCGGTGCATTTCATCGATGCCCACACGAGCATCAGCGAGGCGCTCGTCTTCTGCCAGCGCTACGGGCACAGCGGCGTCAGCGTCAGGGAGGACGGCCGCCTGGCCGGCATCGTCGCCCGCAAGGACCTGGACAAGGCGGTGGCGCACAAGCTGGGCCACGCGCCGGTCAAGGGCATCATGTCGCGGGGAGTGAGGGTGGTGCCGGAAAACGCCCCCGTCCACGACCTCCGGCGCCTGATGGCGACCAGCGCCATCGGCCGCATCCCTGTGGTCAGGCAGGAAGCGGCGGTCCGGGCGGAGATACCGGTTGAGGACGTGGTAGGAATAGTCACCCGCACCGATATCCTCCGCACCCTGCACGGCATCGCCGCCGAGGCCGAGGAGGAAAGTTACAGCCGCGCCGCGCTCACAGAGGTCGATTTCCGTTCCCGGCTGGGCAAGCTCAAGCAGCTGGCCCCGCTGCTGCCGGTGGTGGAGCGCCTGAGCGCGGACTACCGGGGTGTCTACCTGGTGGGCGGTTTCGTGCGCGACATGATCCTGGGTGAGCGAAACTACGATGTGGACATCGCCGTGGAGGGTGACGGCATCGAGTTTGCCGAGCGGCTGGCGGCGGAGATGGGCGGCCGCGTGCGCGCGCACCAGAAGTTCAACACGGCCGTGGTGGTTCT
>JAJYIN010000192.1 GCA_021790075.1 Actinomycetes bacterium
GCCGCCACGTCTGGTTGACTATGTGCTGATCCATGAGCTTTGCCATACAGTCCACCTGAATCATTCCCGCCGTTTCTGGGCGCTGGTCAAACGCCATGAGCCGGATTGCCGTGAACTGGACCGTGAGTTGAGGGAAGCCTGGCGCTACGTCCCCTGGTGGATGTGCGAACCCGGCAGCGGCGAATTGAACCAGAGCCACGCGGAGACATTGGCGCCATAGGACGTACTGGAAGATGGCAACAAAAGCTGTATGGGGGACTTCCCGCGCGACCCTCTTGAGCGCGCACAGAGTTGCGAGGTTTTGGATGCAGTTCGGGCGCGAATGGGGGAGCAAGGGAAGTTACCCATGCAGCGTTGCCATCTTCCCGCATTCCCTTTACGGCCGCCCTGCCTTGCGCAGATACCGCTCTCCGTGCCTGAGCGCCTCCACCAGGTCCTGCTTCGCGGTCAGCACGCCCTGGAACAGGTCCCCTTCGCGCTCGAGGCGCCCGGTGACGTTGCCCAGGCTGAAATCAGCGGGCTTGAGGCCGCTTTTGAGTTCCTCCCAACGGAGCGGCGTGGAGACCGGCGCCCCCGGGCGAGCCCGGACGGAATAGGCAGACGCCAGCGTCTTCCCTTTCACGTTCTGCAGGTAATCGAGATAGAGCTTGCCACCCCGCTTCTCGACCGCAGTTTCCAGCGTGATCAGGTCCGGGCGTTCCTCGCGGCACATCATGGCGATGATCTCGGCAAACTGCCGCGCCTGGGCATATGTGTAGCGGGGCGCCAGTGGGACATAAATATGTATGCCGGTGGCGCCCGAAGTCTTTGGGAATCCCACGAGGCCGAACCGCGTAAGCTGCTCCTTCACCAGGTGCGCCACCTCGATGCACCCTTCAAAGTCCTCCGGATCGCTGGGGTCGAGGTCCAGAGCGATAATATCCGGCCTTTCGATATCCGGCAGCGCCGAAAGCCAGGGATTTTGGGAAACGCATGCCAGGTTGGCCAGGTAGAGCAAGGTTGACAAATCATTACAGATGATGTAATCGACGCCCTCGCGCGAGTCTTCGTGGTAGATGCGCTGGCGTTTCACCCAGGCAGGCGTTTCCGGGGGCGCGTTCTTCTGGAAGAAGAACGCGCCCCTGCTGCCTTCCGGATAACGTTTCAGGCTCAGAGGCCGGTTTGCCAGGTGCGGGATGACAAACGATGACACACGGAAGTAGTAGTTGATCAGGTCGAACTTGGTGTATCCTTCCTCCGGCCAGAACAGCTTGCTCAAATTGGTGAGGTTAAGCTCGTGGCCGCCCACGGCCACCTTCTGGCCGCCGCTGGCCTCAACCGGCAGCGGCGGCAACACTTCCGGCTCTGTCCCCGGCTCAGCCGGCAAGCCGGCCCCTCTCCTCTTCCCGCACTACCTGAGACGGCCTGATGTCGTCCCTGAGGCCGAGGAAGACCGGCTGCCGCAGCAGCCCCTCGCGGGTCCATTCCGTGAACTTCACCTGCGCCACGAGCCGGGGCCTGATCCAGTGGGCGGGCTGGTTCGGCCGTGGCGCCACGGAGAACGGCGCCTGCCGCTGCTCCAGAGGCTCCATCAGCCCATATAGCCGCTTCAGCGTCTCATCGCTGAAGCCGGTGCCCACATGGCCGGCATAGAACAGGTCCCGGCCCCGGTAGAATCCGACCAGCAGGGCGCCGAAGTAAGGCCGGCCCCCCTGGGGCTCGGTGTAGCCGCCGATGACGAACTCCTGCTCGCGCACAGCCTTGATCTTCTGCCAGTCGCGCGAGCGCTTCTGCCGGTAAGGGCCGGACTTGCTTTTGGCCATCACCCCTTCCAGCCCCAGCTCCCGGGCGGCGCCGAAGAAAGCTTTCCCATCGCCTTGGATCCATTCGCTTAATCCCAGGTATTTATGTGGCATAAACACCTGCATCAGGATCTCCTTGCGGAGGCTGAGGGGCAGTCCGGTGAGATCGCGGCCGTCCAGGTAGAGGATGTCGAAGATGTAGTAGCGGGCCGGCAGCGCCTCCCGGGCCCGGGCGATCTCGGCGGCGCCGGTCAGGCCCATGCGCCCCTGGAGCAACTGAAAGCGCGACACGCCCTGCTCGTCCAGCACCACGATCTCGCCGTCCACCACGATCTCGCCGGCCAGGAACATCTTGCCGAAATTGGCGAATTCAGGGTAGCGGAAGGACTGCTCGTTCTGGTTGCGTGACATGATGCTGAGGGAGCCGTCCGCGGCCAGGTACGAAACAGCGCGGATGCCGTCGAACTTGATCTCGAAGAGATGCTCGGGAGAATCAAACGGCGCCGGAGCCAGCTCCGCCCGCATCGGCCTGACGCGGGCCGGCATCGCCGCCGCCCGTCCCTCCCGGCGCAGCTCCGGATTGAGCCGCTCGATCTTGTTGAGCAGCACCAGCCAGTTCCTGCCCTTGCCTTTCATATGCACGAGGGTGAACTCGCCACTCACCTTCCCGCCCTCGAGCAAGACTGTGAGCGCCCCTTTCTCCAGAGCCGCCGCCGGGTCTTCGAAGATTTCGTAGGTGCCCCGGTCCCAGATGGCGACCTTGCCGGCGCCGTATTCCCCTTCCGGAATCTCACCCTCGAAGTCGATGTACGCCAGCGGGTGGTCCTCAACCTGTACAGCCAGCTTCTTGCGGTAGTGGGGAGTGGCCAGCCCCTTGGGGCAGGCCCATGACTTGAGCACGCCGCCCATCTCCAGGCGCAGGTCATAGTGGATGTGAGTAGCGTCGTGCTTCTGGATGACGAAGCGGTTGCCGCCGGGAGGCCTGGTAGGCTCCACTTTCCCTGGCGGTTCGGGCGTGACCGTAAACCGGCGCCGGCGCCGGTATTCCTCGAAGCTCACGACGCCCGTTTCCGGCGGGACTGGGCCTCCTCCTGGCGGGCGATGCTTTGCTTGAGGGCGTCCATGATATCGACGACGGGAGCCAGCGGTTCCAGCCTGGGCACGGTGATCTCCTTGCCTTCGATCTTGCGGTTGATGATCTTGAGCAGCTCCTCACGGTAGGAATCACTGAAGCGGGACAGCTCCAGCTTCCCGGTCATCTTCTCCACAAGCCCCCCGGCCATTTCGAGCTCCTCTGGTTTGAACTCCACCTTCTCGGAGGCAAAGGGCAGTTCCCGCGTGCTTCGCACTTCGTCATGGTAATAGAGCGTCTCCAGCACCAGGCTGCTGTCCTCCGGCCGGATGATCGCCATGTGCTGCTTGTCATGGAAGACGAATCGCGCCAGGGCCGCCTTGTCCAGTTTCTCCATCGCCGCCAGCAGCAGCCGGAATGCCTTGAGGCTTGTCTCCTGCGGCGCCAGGTAATAGGACTTCTGGAAGTAGATGGGATCGATCTCCCCTAGCTGGACGAACTCGATGATCTCGATGGCGCGCCCTTTGGGGATCGCGGCGGCCGCCGCCTCGAAGTCCCTGTCCTCCATCACGACGAAGCGGCCCTTCTCGAACTCGTAGCCCCTGACGATCTCGCCGGCAGCGAGCGCCTTGTTGTCAGCCGGACAGGTCTTGGTATAGTTGATGGGCGTATTGTCCTCAGCGTGGAGCTGCCGGAACGAGACCGTCTTGGTGCGCGTCGCCGGGTAAAGGGCGATGGGAATATTCACCAGACCGAAGCTGATCGGTCCTGACCATATGGCCCGCGGCATCCTCGCCTCCTTGAAC
>JAJYIN010000193.1 GCA_021790075.1 Actinomycetes bacterium
ATCTCTCATCCAGTTTGACATCGGCGCCGATTCTGACGCCGTATCTGATCTCGATCCCCAGGGCCAGGACATTGTTGATTTCCGCATCCAGCACCGCTCGCGGCAACCGGTAGGTGGGAATCCCGGCCCGCAGCATGCCGCCGGCAAAATCCGCCGCCTCGAACACCGTCACCGGATAACCGCGGCGGGCCAGCTGATAAGCGCACGACAGACCCGAGGGACCGGCGCCGGCGATGGCGACCGGCTGCGGCCGCTCCACATCTGTCAGGCGCCTGAGCCGCCGCCTCCGCTCCAGGCCGTGGTCTCCGATGAAACGCTCCATGTCATGAATGGCCAGCGGCCAGTCCTTGCGGCGGCGGTTGCAGGCGTCCTCGCAAGGATGCGGACAGATGCGCCCGATGACGGCCGGGAAAGGATTCTTGTCTGTGATGATGCGCCAGGCCTCATCAAAGGATTCCTCAAGCGGGCGGCCGAAAAGCTGCGACAGCGCCACTTGGGTGAGGTGGCCGCGGATGTCTTCGCTGCTGGGACAGGCGTGCTTGCAGGGCGGCAGGCGCCGGACGTAGACCGGGCAGCGGCCGCTGTCCATCGGCGGCAGCCGCCGCTGGTCGGGGGAGAGTGTCCGGTTGAGGCTCATTGGTTCCCGTTCACTGGTCGCCGGCCGTCCGTGCTTTGCCTCTTACCGCCTGGCCTGCGCGGAGATATTAAATGAGGTGCGGGCAAAACGGTAGCTGTCGATGTGATACCTGGTGAACTCGAAACCGGTGACCTCGAAGAAGTGCTTCCAGCCTACCCGCTCGATCCATTCGCCCACGCGTTCGTACTGGCGGGCGCCGTCCTTGTAGGCGTCGACGATTTTGCGCACCGCATCGCTGACTTCAGGCCAACGCGGCGGGTTGTTGGGCAGGCCGAACGTCGCCAGTTTCATGAAAGCAGGTCCGCCGCGGGTGCTGGCAGATTTGCCGCCCACCCAGACGGCCAGCGTATCGGTGTCGGCGTCCCGGATTTCCAGGCCCGGGCACTGGCCGTGGCAGGCGCCGCAATACATGCACTTTTCCTTCACCACCTCCACGGTGTTCCGGCCGCCTTTGCGCGCCGGCCGGATGGCGGCCACCGGGCAGATGCCCACGACCTTGGGCAGCTCGCAGGAAGCGATGCGTTCATGATCGAGCCGGGGCGGATGGTGGTGCTGTAGGATGATGGCGATATCGGCATGGGAGCCGCAGTTGATCTGGCAGCAAGAAGTTGATATTTTCAGCCGCTGGGGCAGGTCGTCGCGGCGGAATTCCTCGTAAAGGACGTCCATGATCGCCTTGACCGATCCCGAGGCGTCAGTCCCCGGCAGGTTGCAGTGCAGCCATCCCTGCGTATGCAGGATGTTGGAGATGGACCGGCCCGTGCCTCCTACGGGGAACCCGAGGACAGTCTCGATCTCGTTGATGAGCGGCTCGACGTCCTCCGCCTTCGTCAGCAGAAACTCGATATTGTTGCGGGTGGTGAAACGCAGATGGCCCTCGCAATAGCGGTCGGCCGCGTCACAGATCTGTCTCACCTTGTGGATGCTGAGCATGCGGGGTGAGCCCGCCCTGACGGTGAAGAGTTCCTCGCCGTCCTCGGAAATGTGTTTGTACACGCCCGGCTTGATGTTCTCGTGATCCACCCAGCGGCCATAGTTGCGCCGCATCGCCGGGTGCAGGTATTTGCGGAAATCGGGGGCGCCGTTATCGCGGGGAGCCAGCCGGTCAGCCGCCATCTCAGGATGCTCCTTTCGCGCCGCCGCCTGCCTTATTAGCATCACCAGCGTTGCCGCCGTCTGGAATCGCCTCATCCGCGCCGCTCTGCCGGTTCGGGTTTCCGGCCGCCTCATCCGCTTCCGGACCGATGACTTCCCGGTCGACTACGTTGGGCGGCTGCGGCGGCTCGCCGTGAAAGCGGGGCGGGCCATATTCCTCGAACTTGATATAAGAGTTGGTGCGTGGTTCCTTCACCATTCGCGGATCGGGCTCAAGCCCGATGCCGTCCAGAAAAGACGTCATGCTGATGCGGTCGATGAACTCGCCTACCCGCTCATGCTCGAGGGCGTATTCGGTCCAGAAATCCCAGATGCGGCGGACCAGGTCCACGAGGGCGTCCCAGTCCTCCTGAGTTTGCATCTTCATGAACGGCACCAGCAGCGAGCTGAACATGTCGCCGATCTTCAGGGTGCGTTTGCCGCCGATGAGGATGGTAGCGCCGCGGTCATCGCCCGGCCTCAGCGCCGAGTGCATGACGTTGATGCAATGCATGCAGTGGACACAATTATCGTTATTAATGTCCAGCCGGCCGCCGCGCAGGCTGATGCAGCGGGTGGGACAGCGGCTGACGACATTGCCGATGACGAATTCCTCGCCGTTCTGCTCGATGAAACCGGCCGCCGCTTCCTGATCCACCTTGATGTCGTCACGCCAGGTGCCGATCAGGGGCAGATCCGAACGCATCATGGAACCGGCGCAGTCATTGGCGCAGCCAGAGAGCTTGAATTTGAATTTGTAGGGGAACTCGGGGCGGTGCAGCTCGCTGATGAAGGTGTCGGTCAGGAACTTGGCCAGCCCGAGCGTGTCGAAGCAGGTCATCTCGCACCGCGCCGGCCCGATGCAGCAGCTGATCGTGCGCAGGGCGCCGCCGGAGCCGCCGATGTCCCAGCCTTTTGACATGAGGGCCTCGCCGGCGGCATGGGTTGCCTGGTTGTCGGAGCCCAGCATGAGCACGTCCCCGGTCATGCCATGCAGCTGCAGGATGCCGGCGCTGTATTCCTCACTGATATCACACAGTTCCCGGAGCGCCTCGGTCGAATAGACATAGCCGGAAGGCTCGATAATCCTGACGGTGTGAAACTGCGCGACCTCCGGGAACTCATCGCGCAGGTCGGAGTAACGGGCGAGGACGCCACCTCCGTAGCCGCTTAAATTGAGAACGGTGCCGGTCCAGTAATCCCAGCGGTCCCGGTAGGACTTTTCTAGCTGGCCCAGCAGCTGGCCCACGGTCGCCTTGGACGCGGCCAGCTGTTTGAGATCGGTAACGAAGCTGGGCCAGGGGCCCTGCTCCAGCTGATCCAGCAATGGTGTTTCCGGGAGGTTTTCCATACGGTTGCTTGCCATTTACCCCGGGGAACGGATAGCAAAACCGGGTAATGACGGCAGATTTTTTAAAAATGACCAATTGACAGCTATTTAAGTTGAGATATATTATCAACATCAATCTGATTGAATGCGGTCTGGAGGCCGGATTGTCACCAAAGTATCAGGCACCGGTTACATTTGGGGTAGGCGGTACGAGGACCAAGGCAGCCATTATATTTATCGGTCTGGCTGTGTTATCACAGTTTTTAGGCTCCCTGTCATACCTGATCTGGCCACAGCGGGCTTCTCCTTCAGGCAGCGGACTCAGCACCTTGACAGGTTTGCCGGGAGTTGCTGTTGGCATCGGCGTCCTGATTTCTTTCATATTGTGGTTTTTCCGTGCCTACAAGAACATAATCCTGTTCCCCGCTGCGGGACGCAGATTCTCGCCTGGCTGGGCGGTGGCGGGATACCTCATCCCTTTTCTTAATTTTGTTATCCCTTTTTTAGTGATAAGGGAAATCTGGAAGGTCAGCACGC
>JAJYIN010000194.1 GCA_021790075.1 Actinomycetes bacterium
GCCGCTCAGCCAAATTGGTTGATACCTCGCTCAAGACGTATCTGCTTCATTTTCTTGCCGAAGTGTTTGTTTTTATATTCAACTTTATCCTGACAGCTATCTCCGCGCGCAAAGCTAAGAGTGCCCAAGATTCCCTTTCCTCACTTCGACTCTGTATTGCTGCAACTTTATTCCGCGGCGCAGCTGCCGGTGCCTACAGGTGTGTTGTTCTGGATTGCCTGGCGGATCAGCGGCCTGATGCTGCCCATCATCAGAGCATAGCCGACGTAATTCTGGCTCAGCGATTTGGCGAAGACGATTCCCGCAACGGTGCCATCGGGAGCTACCAGCGGTCCACCGGAATTTCCCGGTTCGACGTCAGCCTGCACTTCGTAAATATCCCTGGACACGACCCCCTGGTTGTAGATATTGCGTCCCACGGCCGTGACGTGGTCGATAATGACGCTGTTGCCCGCCACCAGTGGACCGCCGCCGGGAAAGCCGAGCACGGCAGTGGCGTCGTTATCCGGCAGTGTCTGGCTGTTCAACGTCAGCGGTGGATCACCCAGGCCCGGCACGCGCAGCACCGCGACGTCTTCGTTGGGGTCGAACCAGATCGCTGTGGCCTGGTAACTGCCGGCCGCGTCCAGGACCTGGGGTCTGTCGATGCCGGCGACCACGTGGGCGTTGGTGACTACGATGCCGCTGGCAACCACGAATCCCGAGCCGGTCACCGTCCCGCCGCAGCCTTCGCCCCGCACCTTCACTACCGAGGCTTCATCTTTGATGACCGCCTGATTGTTGACAGAGTTATTCGGCGATATCGTGGTATGCTGCGGCTCAAGCTGCAGAAAGACATTGGGGAAGCCGTTGGGACTGATGATCTTTTCCAGCCGTGCGAGGATGTCGGGCGGTGCCGGCATGACTCTGTCGAGCTCCCGCACGATTCGCGACTGCCGGATCTCGCCGCCGATGCCCAAGCTGCGGACATTCGCCAGAGCCGATGCCGCAAGCCACACCACAAACAGTGCGAAAATCACGGCCAGTGCCGCCCCCAGCGTCTCATCGAGGCCGTGAAGATGCAGCCGCCGCGCCAGGTGGTTCAGCCGCAAGCCGGCAAGCTCTCCCACGGTGCCGAGGAGCATCGCCAACCCCAGCTCCACTCCCAGCACGATAAGCAGTTTTGTCACCGGACCGGAGACCTGCAGGGCAAGCCAGCTGGCAACCTGGGAGCCCAGCATCAGGCCGGCGATAAAGCCGGCGGACGAAAGCAGCAGCTGCATCAGGCCGGTTCTGAGGCCCCGGACCAGGGCCGACAGCAGAAAGAGGATGATGATCAGATCAGCAAGGTTCATGATTGGCGCCAGGTTTTCTCGGAAGATATCATACCGGATAACGTTTAATGGTGCGCCGGGCCCGATGATCGTCTCGGCCAGGGCGTTATCGTAGGAGTCGCCCCGAAACCCGACGGGGTGGACAATACCTGCTTCTGCCAGACGCTCTGTGTAAACTTTATGGAAACTGGCGCATTGCTGCTTTAGAATGCGCTGTGGATTGTGTTTAATCCCCCGGAGGTTACAGTGTTAAGGCGCAAGGATGTGTTGATTGCGTGCAGCGTACTATGTCTCGCCGTATTATCAACTGTATGGGCAGGCTGTTCATCAGGCGGCGGTACCGGTTCTGAAACAGACGCTGCTGCTTTCACACAGTCTGTAGCTTCAACCATCAGCACGGAAACTTCGACGAACATGGCGGCCCGGACTGATGCTCAGCGCGGCGGACCGGACACGTCTCCTGATATCGCGGCGGCATCAACTGCGCCTGCAGCGGGTTCATACGCGCTTATTTACGATGGGCCGGTCGCCGCCAGTGGCAGCACGGCGGGGATCTCGGACATCGCGGCGCAGGTTGGCCTCCCGGTGAAGGTTGTATCAAACATCGAAGACCTGCCGCGTCTCCTGCCTGATGCGAAGGTTTTTATCATCGGCGGCACGCAGGATGATCTCAGCCCGCTGGTTGCCGCGTTCACACCCGCCGTCACTGCCGCCCTGAAAGACTATCTGCGAAACGGCGGGCGCTACCTGGGCGTCTGCGGCGGCGGTTACATGGCATCAACCGGGTGGGCGGAAAACGGCGCCTCCTATACTGCGCTGGGGATTATCCCCGCAGAATCAGGAAGCTTGCTGGGAGAACCGGATCCGCGAATCTTGCCGATCCGCTGGCTTGGGGAGACCCACCAGATGTACTATCAGGACGGCCCGGTGTTTTACCTGAATCCTGCCGCGGAGAATGTGCGCGTCATCGCCCGGTACGCCAACGGCCAAGTTGCTGCTTTTTTGAGTTCCTACGGCCGGGGGAAGGTGGCGGTCTCCGGCCCACACCCCGAGGCGAGCCAGTCGTGGATTTACGGCGCAGCAAACGAGAACTCCTGGACATCATCCACTCCCCTGGCCGTTGACCTGCTCAAGGAATTGCTTTCAGGGGATCCAGTCAACCTGTGAATTGACCTAAACTTTGATCAGGCAGAAATCGCCGAGGTCCTGGATGATATAGAAATGGCGGGACAGGCGACAGGCAAAAATGACGAAGCATCCGGGCTTGTCGCCTCCCTCAATAGCAGGCTGGACGCAATCAAGAGCAAGGTCGGCAGTATCGATCAATCCAAGAAGCCCCCGAGTTCTTTATGTTATCTGGCACGATCCGTTGACCAGCGCCACATCTCAGACTTTTGTTGGCAATATGATCGAGGCTGCAGGTGGCGTCAATATTGCGTCTGGCTCATCTGATTATCCGGTTTTAAGCCTGGAGGCCGTGATCGATCAAAATCCGCAAGTGATAGTAGCCAACAGGGGCCACGGAAGCGGAGGTGATGCTACCTATCAATACATTTCTTACACCTGGAGGCCCGGTCTTCGTCAGCCTCATTCGAGACCATAATCATCGACCTTAGAATGCCGCGTGTGCTGCTGGGGGCGCTGGTGGGTTCGGCTTCTGCGGTCGCCGGGGCGACATTCCAGGGTCTTTTTAGGAATCTTATGGCCGGCCCTGCCGTCATCGGGATCTCTTCCGGGGCGGCTGTGGGCGGAGCGATGGCCATCGTGCTGGGCACCAGCATCGGCATATTCACGATTCCTGTCTTTGCCTTCGGAGGGGCCGTAGTTGCCGTCTTCCTGGTGTTCAATGTGGCGAGGGTAAATGGCAAGGTGCCCGTCGACACACTGTTACTTTCCGGCATCGCTATCGCGACGTTTTTTTCCGCGATCACATCATTGCTGATATATGTTTCCGGCGAGGATCTTCACCGGATCGTTTACTGGCTGATGGGAGGCCCATGGGCGAGAAGCTGGAACCATGTGGCCAGACCAATACGCGACAGCTCGCGGACAGACCGGTCAACGAGTTGAGCGGAGGTGAGAGGCAGAGGGTAATAATATCGCGCGTATTGGACCAGCAGCCAAGGGTAATGTTCCTCGATGAACCGACAGCGAATCTCGATATCAATCACAAGATAGAGATCCTCGATCTCATAAAGATGCTTTGTCAAGAAGAAGGACTGACTGCGATTATCGCCATCCATGACCTGAACATGGCGGCTCAGTACTGCGAGTCTT
>JAJYIN010000016.1:0-9868 GCA_021790075.1 Actinomycetes bacterium
AGCCAGTTCACGTGCGCGGGAACCGGGTGCTCCGCAAATTCCCGGAATACCCGCCGCACTTCAAAACGCTCGTCCAGAAAGTCGACTACTCCCAAACTCATGACTTGATTCCTTCCACGTATATGTCAGTGCCCTGTACTGTCAGATTGTATTGGGTAAGCGGCTTGGGCGGCGGACCGGCTATATTCTTGCCGTTCTCGTCGAACTTGCCGCCATGGCAGGGGCACTCAAATTCGTTGTCCTTGGCTACCCACTTGACGATGCACCCCAGATGCGTGCAAACCAGGGAGAAAGCAGCGTATGACTTGTCCTTCTTCTGGATCACCATGGAAGGGACATCCTGATAATCAAACCGGATGCCGTCGGCGGTGACGTCCGCCGTCGTGGTTACCTTGACTTTTTCGTAGACCTCGCCTTTGAGCACCGGGTACGCATAGCGGACCAGCGGCGCGGCGAAAGCTCCCAGCCCCAGGGCCGAAGCCAGTCCGAAGACCAGGGTCAGGAAGCGGCGCCGGGTGATCTCGTACGCACTGGCCTTGTCGGGCTGATTCATGCCCGGCTGGCTCATGCCCGTGGTTTGATTGTTATCTGTCATTTCCCGACAATCTCCTCCGTCTCGGCTTCAGTACACCCTGATGGAACAGGAAGGTCAGCAAGGCCGCGCTGGCCGCCAGGTAGGCGATCCACAGCGACATCGGACCAATATCGCGGCTGCCGGTTGTGGTCTCCAGGACGTTCTGGAACACCTTGTAGACAGCCCACACGTCGGTCCCGATCACAACCAGGCTCACCAGGAGGGCGATCCAGCCCTCGAATATGAACCGCTTCACCTTCGGATACGGCACCAGGGCCAGCAGGAACATGCCGATCACCAGGCCGAACATCGCTATCGGGAAACCGCTGTCCCTCTGGGTCTCTGTCGTAGCCGAGAAGATCGGCTCCTGGGAGAAGTGGCAGCTCTTGCAGTTCTTGGCCACCGTCGGATCCGGATGACAGGCCGAGCAGGTCTGCGGCTCGATCTTGTCATACCGGACGCCGTTGATAACCCCCGGACCTTTGGCCAGGCGCCAGTGGTTGTTGCGCCAGATGGCGGTATCAATCTGGGGCACGCCCGGATGTATCCTTCCAGACGGCTTGATGGTTCCGAACAGGATCGGGGCGATATCGCCAGAGTGGCAGCTGGAACAGAACTCAGGATCTGCCTTGGCCTGTGGCTTGTCCTTGATCAGATCGCCGTGCGCCACTCCCGAGTGGCAGTCCGCGCAGGCCACCTGGGCCACGTTCACATGATAGTCATGCGGAAACATGATTGTGTTGCTGGGGTTGTACTGATCCGTGACCGCAATCTTCGGATAGCTGGAAGCATTCGGATTGACGACATTCTGCGCGTTGGGATACTTCGCGTTCTTGTCGTTACCGTGACACTGCAGGCACGACGAGCTGGTGAGCAGGTCGGCTGACGGCGGTTTACGGGTATAATTGCCAGTCCCGTACTCCACCAGCTTCATGAGGGAATAGATCTTGCCGCGGGCGTACCCGAGTACGCCGGGCTCGAAGTGACAGTCGATACAGGTGACGCCCTGCTTGCCCATATAGGAGTTTTGCCAGGTTTGCACGTACGGCTGGATGATGTGGCAACTAGAGCAGAACTCCGGGCTGTTTGTCTTCTTGACCCCCCAAGCGGTGAATCCAACCACAGCAGC
This sequence comes from Actinomycetes bacterium, assembly GCA_021790075.1. Taxonomy (GTDB): domain Bacteria; phylum Actinomycetota; class Thermoleophilia; order BMS3ABIN01; family BMS3ABIN01; genus JAJYIN01. Next base: position 1,704 of record JAJYIN010000016.1, read on the forward strand.
GAACAATCCCAGTAAAGCCACGGTTAAGATAGTTCTACCCTTCATTCATCTCCCTTTGAATGGATTAGTGAGAAAAATCACAGGAAACAAATCACAGGGAACATTCGTTCCCGCCGACCGGGAATTTTACACCCCCGGGTATATGGTGTCAATGGGATTAGAATAATTATTTTTGACAGATTAATGCCGTTTGCTCTAAGATAGCGTCACGGAATTGATTTTCAGCTCGTGTTAAAGGGATCATTCCGGTTGCCCGATGCTTGAGTTGTCCGTACCAATCGGCAATCAGGCTGGGGTCTTATTCTACCCGGGAGCAAAAAAGCCTTCCAGGTTGCATAAACGCCACCAGCGCGGCTATGATTGCGGAAAGGCCATCAGCCAGGCGTAATGGGAGTTTGGTCTCCTGTGCCTGGGTGGTATAATTCAGATGCAACTTACTATCACCCTGGGAGGTGACATCAGTGCCAGTAGAAGCCATCATTTTCCTGTTTTTTATCCTGGTGCTGGCGCCGGTAGTTGCGGTGCTCGCTTACTGCGGGATCAGAGGAACCTGCGGGCAGAGCGACGAAGAGGGCAAGGACTCCCAGAAACAGTAGAAGCCCGCTCGCCTTTCTTGGTTTTTCCAAACGCCATGGCTGTATGAGGGCGCCCGGTGGCGTTTCTGCGGTGCTCCTTTTACAAAATCCTTTCATCTTCCCTTTTGCAACCATTCTCCAGGGACGGCAAGAGGGTCTGGAACTACATTTCGCCAATCTGGCCGCAGGCAGGATGATGACCCCGCAGCCCTTCAACACGTTGCCACAGACTCCCCTTTAAGAGGCTGCGAAGCAGGAAAGGGTGTCCCTGGCTTCGCGGAATAACCTCCCCACCATCCAAAGATCCTTGTAGTGCCGGGCTACCTCCTGTTCGGGAGAGAAGCGGTGTTGGCAAGCACCAACTTACCGTCGAACCTACCATCTCACCATCTCAGTTTACCCGGGAAGAACCTGTATATCATGGGGAAGGAGAAGTGAGTGGCACACCCTTCCTTTCATTGAGGAAAATATACCCGGATTTGCAACCAAATTGATGAATCCGCCTTATTGACACATCAATATTAATGATATAGCATACATTCCCCAAAAAATGACCATATATTACTAATATGGTATTTATATTTCAGATTAAATGATTGGGCGGGGCCAACCATGCGGGGGGGAGAAATGAAGGGCAAAGAGAGACATCAAGGCACAGCTTTACTTAATTGCGGAAAAATTCCTGTTTTATTGCTGGGAGCGCTGGCCGGCATCGCCCTGGCGCTTTTTTTGACGGCGAGCGCCAGCGGCAGCGGGGTGACCATGAGGGCATCGACGGACTCGACCGGAGTCCAGGCCGACCATGAAAGCGCTCAGCCCGCTGTTTCGGCCGATGGGCGCTACGTGGCATTCGCGTCATGGGCCGACAACCTCGTCCCAGGTGGCACCGACGGCGCCTGGAATGTCTTCAAGAAGGATACACAGACGGGTGCGATCGAGATCGTATCCACCAGCTCGACCGGCGCCCACACGAGCGCCGGCAGCGGCAATTATCCCTGTTATGGCTCTCATGACAGCTCACAGCCTTCCATCTCGGCCCACGGCCGCTACGTGGCCTTCATGTCCTGCGCCTCCGACCTGGTTCCCGGCGATACCAATGATGCCCAGGATATCTTTGTCAAGGATACTGTGACCCAGGAGATTACGCGCGTCTCAACCAATGCCGCCGGGCAAGAGGCCAATTGCGACGGCGTCTGGTGCATTTCTAACAGTTACGTACCCCATATCTCGGCCGACGGACGCTACGTCGAGTTTCTCTCCGGCGCCCAGAACCTGCTGACGCCGCCTCAGCATACAAACAGGGCTCAGGCGTATGTCAAAGATAGAATAACTGGTCAAGTTTCAGTCGCCTCTGCCACCGCGGCCGGAGAATTGATCGGCGCCGACGACACTTTTTTGTCCGGTAACGGCCGCTATGTCGTTTTCCGGCCCGATAATCCCAATGCCATCCCCGGTCATGTCAATGATGTCTGGGACATTTTCGTCAAGGATATGCAAACCGGTGAGGTCACGCGCGTAAACACTAACGTCTCGGGTGAGCAGGCCAACGGCAGCAGCTATTCTCCATCGCTCTCCTACGACGGCCGCTATGTAGTATTCGCTTCGGTGGCTTCGAACCTGGTTAGCCAACCGAGATATCTCACAGGAGCCGACGCCGATATCTATGTCAAAGACAGGCAGACCGGCCAGGTAATCCGGATCTCGGAGAACGCGCTGGGTGAGGAGGGCAACTCCGGCTCAGGAGCGCCGTCCATCTCGGCCCACGGCCGTTATGTGACCTTCTGGTCATCAGCCTGGAACCTGGTTTCGGGCGACACCAATTGGGTTACTGATGTCTTTGTCAAGGACTCGCTGACCGGGAGCGTCACCCGCGTTTCCACGGATTCCATGGGAAACGAGAGCAACGGCACCAGCAGCGGCCCGAACTCGGCCGGCCCTGCGATCGCCGCGGACGGGCAGTCTGTTGCGTTCACCTCCCAAGCTACCAACCTGGTTCCCGGCGACACCAACGGCGTTGTCGACATCTTCAAGGCCGCCACGGACGCACCCGCCGCGGAATGCAGCCGGCCGGACCTGCGGCTGTCAGTGGACAGCGTCTTCTGGGCCAGTATGTACGATTATACGGCCCGCATCTTGAGCGTTACATATGGCATTACGAATACCGGGACAGACTATGCCAATAATGTCGAAATCACCGGCAGTACCGCCACCAATGGCGTCACTTGCACGACCAGCATGCCGGCGGCGGTGGGAACTATTCTTCCGGGAGGCACGTCGTCTGGCGTTACACTCACGTATCACGTGCCCGAAGGCGTGACGTTCTTCCGCGCCAGCGTCGCCGCGTCGGCCGACAACAGCTGCCAGCTAGGCTTCACTTACCCGTAAAGGCCGGCTCTCCGGGAAATATTACAAACAGGATGCTTCATCATTCTCGCGAACCGGGTCAACTGCCCGCGGTTTTGGCTAGCCTGACTTGAAGGCTGCGTATATTCGCGGCCTTTTCCTTTCCGGAATGTTCTGTTTTACTGACTCTCAGCACGATGGCTCTCCACGAGAACATACCGGCGCGTGCTTTCCGCTTGGTGGCGACTTTTGCCGTCCTGCTCACGCTGGCCGGAGCCGCGGGCTGCGGCGGGTCTGAAGAGCCCTCTGTCCCGGGAGGCCAGGCCAGCGTCGTCTTTCACACCCCCGGCGGGGACGCGACGCTCAGCGTCCAGGTGGCCCGCACGAGCGCGGAAAGGACGCTCGGTCTCATGAACCGTTCGTCCCTGGAAGCCGGTCATGGCATGATTTTCGTCTGGGACCAGCCCACCAGTTCCACGTTCTGGATGAAGAACACGCTGATCCCCCTGTCGGTGGCCTTCATCGACGGGGACGGGACCATCATCGACATCCAGCAGATGCAGCCCCTGACCACCGATCCCCATGCCCCGGGGCAGGACTACCTGTACGCAGTGGAAGCAAACCAGGGGTATTACTCAGAGCACGGCATCACGCCAGGCAGCAAGGTGGAAATCCGGGGGATTTGAGGATGGAGCGCCGGACTGATCGTGGAAACGCGGGCGGGTTCGCGGGACCCGCGGCCCTAGCCGAGCGGGGCCGGCTCGACCTGATCCTTCAGCCGTCCCTTGAGCCGCAGGATAGCTTTGGTATGCAGCTGCGATACCCGTGATTCGGTGACGCTCAGCACGTCGCCAATCTCCCTGAGGGTGAGTCCCTCATAATAGTACAGGGCAATGACTATCTTCTCGCGCTCGGGCAGGTTCGCGACAGCCTGGGCCAGCCGCTCCTTGACCTCGGTTACGTCCACCACGGCGGCCGGGTCCTTGGCCCCCCGGTCTTCAATCGTGTCGATGAGGGCCACTGATTCGGTACCGGTGCTGGAGATGGTCCAGAGTTCCTCTAGCGCCACGATGGTGCTGCTGCTGATGCGCGTGAGCGCGTCCTGGAACTCCTGCATGTCCAGTCCCAGGTCCTTGGCCAGCTCCTCGTCCGTGGGAGCCCGGTGCAGCTTGTTTTCCAGCTTGGCTGAGCTCTTCTCTATCTGCCTGGCCATGCTTCTGACGGAGCGGGGCACCCAGTCCAGCGAGCGCAGCTCGTCCAGGATCGACCCCTTGATGCGGGTGATGGCATAGGTCTCGAACTTGATGTTCCGGGAAAGGTCAAAGCGCTCCAGGGCCCCGATCAGGCCCAGGAGCCCGTAGCTGATCAGGTCGGACTCATCTACATGGGAGGGGAAGTTCGTCCCCATGCGCCCGGCGACGTACTTGACCAGGGGAGCGTAATTGAGGATGAGGCGGTCCCTGGCCTTGGGGTCGCCTTCTTCCTTGTACTTGCGCCACAGCTCGTTTATCTCTTTGTTATCTTCCGGCAACTTTCCTCACGTTTTCCTTAGCGGCGGGCCCGCGGGTGCGAACGCTCATAAATCCGGCGCAAATGGGCGCCGCTGACATGCGTGTATCTCTGTGTGGTCGAGATTGATGCATGGCCCAGCAACTCCTGAACAGCCCTCAGGTCGGCGCCGCCCTCCAGCAGGTGGGTGGCAAAGCAGTGCCTGAACACGTGGGATGAGACTCCACTCCTGATGGCAGCCTTTCTGACATATTTGGTTGTGCGCCTGCGGATGTCCGATGTCCCCAAAGGTTTTCCCCTCGCAGAGAGAAAAAGCGCGGCATCCGCGTCATTGGCGTCGTCTGCCGCCAGGTCAGGCCTGGCTTTCTGCAAATATTCCCTCATGGCATGCAAAGCAATCTCGCCAACCGGGATCACCCTGGTCTTGCCGCCCTTGCCCTCAACCGTGACTTCTTCCTGCTCGAAATCGATACTCGACACCTTGAGACGGACCACTTCTTCACTCCGGAGGCCGCAGCCGTAAAGCATCTCGAATATGGCCTGGTCACGCCGGCCAAGCGTCGTCGTGGTGTCAATGGCCTTTAAAAACTCCTCCACCTCGGCGGGCCGCAAGACCGCCGGCAGTTTGCGCGGCTGCTTCGGCGACGCCAGGGCGTCGGCAGGACTCGCCTGTATCAGCCCTTCCGAACGGCAAAAGCGGAAGAGCCCCCGGACCGCCGAAAGCTTCCTGCCGATGCTGGCTTTCTGGTAGTCAGAACCGGCAAGATGGGCGGTATAGCGGCGCAGCAGCCGGTAATCGACTCCCGCCGGAAAATCCACGCCTTCGCTGGCTGCGTAACGCAGGAACTGGCGGCAGTCGCGCATATAGGCAATCACGGTCTTCTCGGAGCTGTTCTTCTGCCTGAGCGATTCCAGGTAGCGCTCCAGGATGGCCATGTCGGACTCTCGTGCCTCTCCTGTCTGATATGCGGCTTCCAATTTACATCAAATCGTAATCAATCGTAATCTTTTCGACAACCATATGCTTCAACCCTTGGTCTCCCCGGCTTCAGCGCGCATAGCCGCGGCCGGGGTCGTGGCGAGCCAAGCTCTTGATCTCCAGCGACACGAGCGCCAGAGCCGCCGCCGCCGGGTTAAGCCCAGCCTGCGCAGCCAGGGCATCCAGGTGCTGGTAGCGGGCTTCCAGGGACGCGTACACCAACTGCTCGTCCCCGGTGACCCCGGTGGGCGCCCGCTTCGATGCCTGCCCGCCTGTGGACCCCGCGATTCCCAGGCACTCAAACAGGTCATCCGGACAGGTCACCACCTGCGCTCCGGCGCGGATCAGCCCGTGAGGCCCGTCCGACAGCTCGGAAAAGATGCTACCTGGAACCGCGCCGACTTCCCTCCCCTGCTCCAGGCTGAAATCCGCAGTGATAAGAGCGCCGCTCTTCTGACGGGCTTCCACAACCACGGTTGCCTCGCTCAGGCCCGCGATGATCCGGTTGCGGGCCGGGAACCGCCAGGGTCGGGGCTCCGTTCCCGGAGGATATTCGGACACAATCATGCCGGACTTTAGCATCCGGTTGTACAGGAGACTGTTGTTGCGGGGATAGATGACATCCACGCCACAGCCGAGGACGGCGATGCTTCCCCCCTCTTCCGCTATGGCTCCCCGGTGGGCCGCGGAGTCGATTCCCCAAGCAAGACCGCTGACGATACATACGCCTTCCCGGGACAAACCTTCCGCCAACCGGGTGGCGGCATCGATGCCGTAGCCGGATGCCGACCTGGCTCCCACGATAGCAATTCGCCTGCGGCCCATGAATTCCTTTAGATGGGAGAGGGCTCCGCCTGTGAGAAAGAGCGCCGGCGGCGGGTCATATATCTGCGCCAGCAGCTGTGGATAGCGAGGCTCTCCCAGGGCTACGGCGGTGATCCCCTTTCCCTCCAGCGCCGCCGCGGCCGGCGGCGCCGTGAACCGGCCGCGGAAACGGCTGAGACGCCCCCGGTCGGCCGGCCCTAACCCCAACAGGTCTCCGAGCGCTCTGTCCGAGCAGGCCCAGATTTCCTTCACATCCATCTTTGAGGTGGGGACACGGGAGGGGTGGACGATCTCACCCAGAAGGAAAGCCAGCCCCAGCGCCGCCCTCCGCCTAGCATCCATGCCAGCCCCGGCGGTCGATGCTGCGGTAGCTTATGGCTTCCGCCAGATGGGCCGGCTGGATATCGGACGCGCCCTCCATGTCCGCGATGGTGCGGGCCACTTTGAGGATGCGGTGGTGAGCCCTGGCGCTCAGGCCCAGGCGGTCGATCGCGGTTTCCAGCAGGCCCCTGGCGGCGGCATCGAGGCGGCAGTGGCGCTCGGCCAGGGCGCTGTCCATCTGGGCGTTACAGTAAACAGCCGCGCCGGCGAAACGCTCCCGCTGCCTGCCGCGGGCGGCCGCGACCCGGGCCGCCACCGCGGCGGAGTTTTCCCGGTGAGCCGTTGACATCAGCTGTTTCCGGGAAAGCGCGGGAACCTCCGCGGCCACGTCGATGCGGTCCAGGAGCGGGCCGCTGATGCGGCCCCGGTAGGCCGCCACTTTCTGCGGCGGGCAGGCGCAGTCCTGGCGCGGGTCGCCCAGGTGCCCGCAGGGACAGGGATTCATCGCCGCCACCAGCATGAAGCGGGCCGGAAATGTCACGGAGCCGGTCGCGCGGGAAATGGTGACCCTGCCGTCCTCCATCGGTTGCCTGAGCGTTTCCAGCGCCAGGCGGGAGAATTCCGGCAGCTCGTCGAGGAAGAGAACCCCCAGATGTGAGAGGCTCACTTCTCCGGGCCTGGGAGTGCTTCCCCCTCCCGCCAGGCCCGCGTGGGAGATCGTGTGGTGGGGGCTGCGGAAGGGCCGGTCGGCGACCACGGCTGTGTCCTCCCCCAGCAGGTTGGCGACGCTGTAGATGCGCGTCACCTCGATAGCCTCCGCGACATCCAGCCCGGGCAGGATGGAAGGCAGCCGCCGGGCCATCATGGTCTTGCCGGCTCCGGGCGGGCCGATCATGAGCAGGTTATGGCCCCCGGCTGCGCATACTTCCAGCGCCCGGCGGGCGTGCTCCTGCCCCTTGACGTCGGCCAGATCAAGGTGGCCGTTGGAACCGGTGCTGATGAGGACGGCCGCATCCACGCAGGACGGCTTCACCGTCATCTTCCCGGTGAGGAAACCGGCGGCCTGCTCGAGGCTGGTCACCCCGATCACCTCCAGGCCGCCGATGAGAGCCGCCTCAGCGGCGTTGGCCGCCGGCACGATGAGGCCGCGCCGGCCCGCGCGGCGGGCGCCCTCGGAGATGGATAGAGCGCCGCTGATGCCGCGGATGCTGCCGTCCAGCGACAGCTCGCCGGCGGCGCTGAACTCCGCCAGCCGGTTCCCGCCGAGCTGACCGGAGGCGGCAAGAAGCGAGAGGGCGATTGGCAGATCGAAAGCGGGTCCCTCCTTGCGCACGTCCGCGGGCGCCAGGTTGACGGTGATCCTCCGCAAGGGAAATTCAAAGCCGGAATTGACGATCCCGGCGCGGACCCTCTCCTTGGCCTCGCGCACGGCGGCATCCGGCAGCCCCACGATGGTGAAGGCGGGCAGGCCGCGGCCCAGGTCGGTTTCCACCTCGACGGGGTAGGCGTCCATCCCCAGGACGGCGTGGCTTTGCGCACTGGCAAGCATGTGGCATCACTCCTTTGGGGGGATGCTTCCGCAGGAGAAGGAGCGTGAGAACGGGTGGGGTTAG
>JAJYIN010000016.1:9878-17754 GCA_021790075.1 Actinomycetes bacterium
TCAGGAAAACCGGGAAATGCCGGGGCAGCCTTCCTTACCAGAAAGCATCCTCGATGTAAAGTAATTCCTCAGCCCGGTCCTGCTCGTCGAGCATGATCGAGATGACATCGAAACGGAAGCGGCAGCGGCGCACCAGCGGGTTGTCACCGTGCTCGGCGAGCCATGCGGCGGCCATGCGGCGGATCTGCGCCTGCTTGCGGGAGTCAACCGCTTCGAAAGGCTCTCCAAACTGCTTGTCGCGCCGCGCCTTGACCTCGACGAAGATGATGAGGTCATCGCGGCAGGCGATGATGTCGATCTCGCCGTAGCGGCTGCGGTAGTTGGTCTCGATGATGGTGTGGGAGCGCTCTTCCAGGTAGCTGCGGGCGATCGCCTCGCCGGCGCGGCCCCGGCGGGGGCGCTGGTCGGTTCCTCCCTTATCGCTCACCTTTCCCGGGATGACGGCGCCGGGGGCGCGGGGATGGAATCGCTCTTGAACGACAGGCGGTGGAGGGGCGTAAAGCCGTGGCGGGAGATGGCCTCGCGGTGTTCCCTGGTGCCGTAACCGACGTGGCGGTCAAAACCGTATACCGGATATAACACGTGCAGACGCCGCATCAAACGGTCGCGGGCCACCTTGGCGATGACGGAGGCAGCGGCGATGACGGCGCTGAGCCGGTCGCCTCCCTTGAGGGGCTGATGCTCCGGCGACCCTTCCGGCAAGCGGTAGCCGTCCACCAGAACCGGCCGGCCGGGCGCCGGCTCCACCATCCGCACACAGGAGCTGAGCGCCCTCAGGTTTTCCTTGTGAACCCCGCTCCTGTCGATGCTGGCCGGGCTGGAAACGACCAGGGCATAGCGCGAGGCGCACCTGGTGATGTCCGGATAAAGCCGTTCTCGGGCCCGCGCGGTCAGTTTTTTGGAATCACGCAGCCCTTCCAGCAGCTCGACGCAGAAGTCAGTGTCAACGCGGGAATAATCGAAGACCACGGCGGCGGTGACCAGGGGACCGGCAAAGCAGCCTCGGCCCGCCTCGTCGGCGCCGGTCATCTCCCCCTCCCCCTCGCACAGCTCCAGGTCGTGCTCGAACAGAGGTGAAAGTCCTGAGTTCCCGGCCACGTCAGCCTCAGTTCAGGAGAGAGATGCGCCGCGGCGGCCAGTAGATCATGAAGGCCTTGCCGATGACGTTATCGACGGGCAGCCAGTGGGGGTTCCAGGCGCGGCTGTCATGGCTGTCGTTGCGGTTGTCCCCCATCACGAACACCGTGCCATCAGGCACTTTCTCCGGCGCAAAGTTCAGGGAAATGGGCGGCTCTTTGAGGTAAGGCTCCACGATCATCTGTCCGTTGACAAAGACATTGCCGCTGCGGATCTCAATGGTGTCGCCGCCCACAGCAATCACCCTTTTGATCAGGTCCTCGTCCAGGTTCTCGGGAGATTTGAAGACGATGATGTCGCCCCGGCTCGGGGAACCAAACCGGTAGGCCAGCCGGTTGACCAGGACCCGGTCGCCGATCTGGAGCGTGTTCTCCATCGAGCCCGAAGGGATCTGGAAAGGCTTGACCAGCAGGAGCTGGACCAGGTAGGCGATCAGGAACGCCGCCAGCAGGATGACGACCAGTTCCAGGACGAACCGGCCGAAACTCTGCGGCTTTTCTTTATTATCAGGTGAACTGTTAAGAGTGGAATAAGCGCTGTGCGCGGGTGGTACAGGCTGCTGGCCCTCCGGCTCGCCGGGAGGGGAGTTTGGCGGCTCGGCGCCCATCATGCTTCTGGTTACCTAGCGCTGCTTCTCACGAACTTTGGCTTTCTTGCCTACCTTCGAGCGCAGGTAATAAAGCTTGGCCCGGCGCACGTCGCCGATGCTGACAACATCGATCTTGTTAATCTTGGGCGAATGGAGAGGGAAAGTCCTCTCGACGCCGACGCCGAAGGAATGCTTGCGTACGGTGAAGGTCTCGCGCGCGCCCTCACCCTGCCGCTTGATGACGATGCCCTGGAAGACCTGGATGCGGCTGCGCGTGCCCTCGATGACCTGGAAATGGACTTTGATGGTGTCCCCCGCCTTGAACTGCGGGATGCCTTTTCTCAGTTGCTGTTCTTCGAGCCTGGAAATTGTCTGGTTCATGGCTTCTCTCCCCTGCTATGCGGCCGCGTTTGCGCGGCGGCGCACCGCCTCAGCCGGCGGATTCCTTCGACAATGGTGCCAAGTTCGAAATTCTAGAGGTTTGTCGGCCAAATTGCAATTGGCGCGGCTGAAATCCGCTGAAGTTTCTGCGCCTGGCTGCCTGACATTTCCGCGGTGCCGCTGATATGTCTACGGCGTGGCCGCCTGATTGATGAAGAAATAGACCGCGAAGGCGGCCATGACCAGGCCGTAGAGCAACATCAGGGTTTTCGAGCGGGTGCGGATATCGAGGCGGGCCCCCAGGTAAGCCATGGGGATGACGCCGACGGCAATGGCCGCCGTAGTCGCCAGATCCACATGCCCGAGGGCGAAATGGATGATGCTGCCGGGCAGGGCCACAAAGGCGACCGTGACCAGCGTCGTGGCGATCGCCTCCTTGATCCTCATATGAAAGAAGATCACGAACGCCGGCACGAAGAAAATGCCGCCGCCGTTGGCGAGCACTCCAGAGAGCAGCCCGATGGCGCCGGCTACGGCCAGCACCATCCAGGCGGGCGGCCGCGAGGGTTTTTCAGGGACGGCGAACGTCCTTTCCGTGAGATCCTTGACGATGAAATCGACGCCGATGAAGAAGAGGACGACTGCCGTGAGCAGCATCAGGAACTTGCCGGAAAGGAAAGCAGTGAGGAAGGAACCCAGCACCATCGCCGGGACGGCGCCCGCCAGGCTCAGAAGGGCGATGCGTCCGTTCACCAGATGATGCCGCCGGTAGGCGAAAAAGGCAATGGTGGCGGTGACCATCGTCAACGGCAAAGGAGTGCCCAGAGCCTGCAGGGGCGGCAGACCCAGGAACAGCCGGATGACAGGCGTGTCGATGCTGCTGCCACCAATGCCGAAAAAAGCGGCCACGAAACCGGTGACACAGCCTACCAGTATCGCCGCCAGGCTCATTGCGGGCCGGCCTCCCTTATGACCGATGCCGCCGCCGGGCTCATCCCAGGTTGTCCTTCCTCCACTTCTCGATGACGGCGTGGTTGCCGGAAAGCAGCACTTCGGGGATCTTCCAGCCCCGGAAATCGGCCGGCTTGGCGTACTGGGGGTATTCCCGGCGGCCGCCCAGCTCCGCGGAAAAAGATTCGTAGATGGCGCTCTCGCCGCTGCCCAGCGCACCGGGGAGGCGCCTGGCGACGGCGTCGAGGATGACCATGGCCGGCAGCTCGCCGCCGCTGACAACGAAGTCGCCAATGGAGATCTCGCCGGTAGCCAGATGGTCGCTGATGCGCTGGTCGCAGCCCTCGTAACGGCCGCAAAGGAGGGTCAGCTCCGGTAGCGCCGCCAGCTCCGAAACCAGGCTGTCATCGAGACGGCGGCCCCGGGGGGAAAGCAGGAAGACAGGGCGCGTATCCCTGATGGCGGCGCAGTCACGGCCGTAAACGGCCTCCAGCGCCGCGCAGACCGCGTCCACGCGCAGGACCATGCCGGCGCCGCCGCCAGCGGGAGTGTCGGCCACCTGATTGTGCTTCAGGGGCGTGTAGTCACGGTAGTTGAGCAGCCGCGCCTCGAGGCTGCCGGCCGAGATGGCGTTGGTGATGTGCCGCTGTTCGAAAAACCAGTTGAACCACTGGGGGAAAAGGGTGAAGATATCGACCCGCAAGGCGCTAGCCGAGGAAACCCGGGATGATGTCAATGCGCTCACACTCCCGGTCGATGGATAAGACCACTTGACTGACAAAAGGTATCAAAACCATCGGCTCCCCGCCTCCCGGGTCTACCTCCAGGTACGGGTTGGCCTTCCTTGATTCCTTCAGGCCGGCAACAATCCCTACGCGCTCATCGCCCGAATACACATCGAGGCCCCCGAGCTCGAACGGATAATAGGAACCCGGCTGCGGCGGAGTGATTGCCTCCGCCGGCACGAATAGTGAAGCGCCAAAAAGGGCGTCCGCTTCTTCACGCGTGCCGTAACCCTCCAGCTTTATCAGAGGACCCCGGTCCGATGGCCTGCTGGCGGCCACCTTCACCCGTTCCCGGGTGTCCTGCCGTTTGCGCGAGAGGTACAGTTCCGATCCGGGAGCAAAACGCTCCTCACGATCGGTCAGGGGCATGATCAGGATTTCCCCGTCACGGCCGTGAATGCGCTTCACCATCCCGACCAGCACCCAATCGGGAGCACCCTTCAATGTGGACCTTTCGGCCAAGCTTCCAGGAAGCCCCCGCAGGTCAGTCGACTATCTCCACGATCGCCCGCTTGCCGTTCTTCACCGCGCTGGCCTTGACAATGGTGCGAAGCGCCCGCGCGATCCGGCCTTGCTTGCCGATAACCTTGCCGATGTCGTCCTTGGCCACCGTCAGCTCCAGCACCACCGTTGTATCGGTCTCCGTCTCCTGGACGGTGACATCCTCGGGATGGTCCACCAGGGACTTGGCGAGGTACTCGAGTAAATCTTTCACTTCATCCTCCGTTTCCGGCTTACCGGTTCATGCTGTTTCAAGAGATCCCCTTGACCGCCAACAGCTTGGATACGGTCTCCGTCGGCTGGGCCCCCTTGGCTAACCAGTCACGGGCTTTTTCCTCATCGATCTCGATAAGGGATGGATCGTCCTGCGGGTTGTAACGGCCGATATTCTCGATCACCTTGCCGTCTCGTGGGGAACGCGAGTCGGCGACCACTATGCGGTAGATCGGGCTCTTCTTGCGGCCCACCCGGCTCAGTCTCATCTTTACCGCCATTCAATCACCTCCTTCCGGGAACATCATGCTATTTAATTGCAGTGTAAAAGCGAAGCTTTTCCCCTGCAATTAAATGGTATGGTGTCCCCGAGTTTATCTCGAGTTTATCAGAACCCGCCGCGGAGCAACTCCGGCGGGATGTTGGGCATCTTCTTGCCCCCCGCGAACTGCTTCATAAGTTTCTGCATCTGCTTGAACTTGCTGATCAGCTGGTTGACCGCCTGGACGCTGGCGCCACTGCCGGTAGCGATGCGCTTGCGGCGGCTGCCGTTGAGGATCTCCGGGCTGCGCCGCTCTTCCGGGGTCATGGAGCGGATGATCGCCTCCACCCGGTCGAGTTCGCGCTCGTCGATCTGCGCCTGCCTGAGCTGCTTGGGGATGCCGGGAATCATGGCCAGCATGCCCGCCAGCGGCCCCATCTTGCGCATGCTCTGCATCTGGTCGAGAAAGTCCTCAAAAGTGAACTGCGCCTTGCGTATCTTCTCCTCCAGCTCCAGCGCCTTCTTCTCATCGATGTTCTGCTGGGCCTTCTCGATCAGGGTGAGCACGTCGCCCATGCCCAGGATGCGGCTGGCCATGCGGTCGGGATGGAAAGCGTCGAAAGCGTTCAGCTTCTCGCCGGTGGAGGCGAATATGATCGGCTTGCCCGTGACCGCCCTCACCGACAGCGCGGCGCCGCCGCGGGCGTCGCCGTCGAGCTTGGTGAGGATGACCCCGTCGAAGTTAACCTGCTGCTGGAACTGCTCGGCCACATTGACCGCGTCCTGTCCGGTCATGGAGTCGAGAACCAGAAGGATGTCGTGCGGCCTGACCTGCTTGCGGATATCCACCAGCTCTTCCATCAGCTTCTCGTCGATGTGCAGGCGGCCGGCGGTGTCGATGATGACCACGTCGCGGCCGGCGGCGGCCGCGTCCTCCACTCCCTTGCGGGCGATCTCGACGGCGTCGTTGCTGCCGTCGATGGAAAACACGGGCACGCCCACCTGTTCGCCGAGGACCTTCAACTGGTCGATGGCGGCCGGCCGGTAAATGTCACAAGCTACCAGCTCCGGCCGTTTGCCCTGCTTCACCAGATGCTTGGCCAGCTTGGCCACGGTGGTGGTCTTGCCCGAGCCCTGCAGGCCGACCATCAGCACCACCGTGGGCGGTTTCGGCGACATGGTGAGCTTGGCGGAGGCGCTGCCCATCAGCTTCACCAGCTCTTCGTGGACGATCTTGATGACCTGCTGGCCGGGCGTCAGGCTTTCCAGGACCTCTTCACCCAGGGCGCGCTCCTTGACGGCCGCCACGAACTGCTTGACCACCTTGAAGTTGACGTCCGCCTCCAGCAGGGCCAGCCGGATCTCGCGCATGGCCTTGTTGACGTCGTCTTCGCTGAGGCGGCCCTGGCCCTTCAGGCTGCCAAGCACATTTTGTAATTTATCGGAAAGCGTATCAAACATCGTTTAACCCAATTGCAGTACTTTGGTAAGAAGACAGGAGGAAAGACCGTGCGGGCCGCTCGAAAGCGGGGGCAGGCGAGGCGCTACCTTCCGCCAGGCGCCGCCGGCCCAGCCGCCGGCCCATAGCCTTGCATGGTAGACATATAAAGTACATCACCGCTGCCATTCCACATTCCGCTTTGCGCACTGTCCGTTCTCACTATCCTCAGCGGAGAGCCAGCAGAAGCATGTGACCCATGGGCCCGGCTTCCGGCTCCCTGAAAAAGCCGCACGACGACCGCAGCCACCGTCGCGGCAAGCATTAATATTAGAAAGTAGCGCACTGTGTGTCAAGGCAGCCGGCAAGCTGTGTCGACATTCAACCCGGAGAAAACACTCAGCTTTTACAATTAATTGCCGGCGCGAAACGCGGCGGCGGGGCTTAGCTCCGCCAGAAAGCCGTCGACTGGAAGATCAGGAAAATGATGAGGATGATGGAAATTATGGCGATGGTCAGGGCAATGGCGGCGTCCAGCTTGGTGGAAGTCACGAATTTCCCATGCTCGATGAGCGTGGCCGTGTGCCAAAAGCGCAGGGTAGCCAGGATGATTACCGCCGAACCGGCCAGCATCAGGACGATGCCCGCAATCCCGGAGGTGTGGATGAATGTGCTCTGCTGGGCGGCTATCTCCGGCGCCAGCGTTTGCAGAAACGGGCCGGCTTTCTCTACCACGAAACCGAAAGCGACCAGCGCCAGTCCGGTACGGACCCAGGCCAGGAAGGTACGCTCGTTTGCCAGCTGCGTCCGCAGCTCTTCGCTCGTGCATGCCCTGGCCCCGGTGGCGCTGAAATAACCAGATTCACTGCCGGTTGCGGGCGGCTGCCCGCCGGTTTCAGGCAGGTCCCCGGCTTCCTTTCCCGCTTGTCCGCCAGCGCTCTCCGCCGCGGACGGCGGTCCGCCGGTGCGATGCTCATTTTCAGGTGTTGATCCTGACATTTACGACTCCTCAAATCGAGAAAGCAATTCCCTTAAATTCCCATATTCGGCGATTTTTGGCACATTCCTAGGCGCTCAAGCCCTCAGAGAGTGTAATGAGCCCCTTGACCGCGAGGTAAGCGGCGATGGCTAGAAAATAGACGTGGGCTATCTGCTGCCCGTGGCGCGACATGAAGCGCTTGACCGGCCCCAGCACCTTCTGGGAGCGGTCCGGCATCAGGTAGGAGATGATCACCGGGAAAGCGATCATGAGCATGGTGATCGCGACCAGGACGACGAACAGGGGCATGTTTTCGACGATCTCCAACCCGTTGTCTGCCAGCAGCTTGACGGCGGCTATGAACGGGATCATGGTTGAGATGTTGATGAACATGTAGACAAAGCCGAGCACGGGATAAGGCCGGTGGCGCCGGGGGCCCAGATTCTTTTCCTGTGGCTGCTTTGGCTTTTTGCCGGCCAGCATCGACCGGACGATGATGACCGCAATCAGCACCGCCAGCAGGATATCCAGGGCTCCCGACAACCGGTCGGAATTGCCGGCGCTGCTGACCGCCGGCTTGTAGGTGGCCGTGACGACCGTCCCCAGCACGATGAGGAATAATAAGCCGCCCAGCAGGAAC
>JAJYIN010000017.1 GCA_021790075.1 Actinomycetes bacterium
ACGGTGGCCCTGGGGAACGCCGGCATCAACATCGACGACCTCGCCTTCCACCGCATCAGCGTGGAGCAGGGCGGGGTGCTTTCCCTGGTCGTCTCCGGCAGCGACACCGGCGAGGACGCCGTCGGCATCCTCAGGGGCCTGGGATACGACGCGGTCTCGGTGCCGTTTTCCAGCGCGGAGGCGGGCTAGTTGCCGCCCGCTGCGGGCAGTACGCTGTTTGCTCCCGCGGCCGGCGGGCTGCGCGGCTCCCTCGAGGTGCCGGCCGACAAGTCCATCTCCCACCGGGCGGCGATGATTGCCGCCGTCGGCGATTCCCCGGTTGAGATCAGCAATTACCTGGAAGCGGCCGACACTTTTTCGACCCTGGACGCCATCCGAAGTTGCGGGGTCGTCGTCGAGCGCTCTCAAGCGGGCATTTACCGCATCAAAGGAAGCGGCCTGCGCAGCCTGACGGCGCCTGGAAAAGTCATCGATGTCGGGAATTCCGGTACCTCCCTGCGCCTGCTGCCCGGCATTCTCGCCGGCCAGCCCGGCCAGTCCTTCACGCTGGACGGCGACGCCAGCATCCGCCGCCGGCCCATGGACCGGGTGGTGGCGCCGCTCAGGATGATGGGCGTTGACATCGAGGCCCGCGACGGCCGTTTCGCTCCCCTGGTGGTGCGCGGCGGCGCCGTTCACGCAGTCACTTATGAAATGCCGGTGGCCAGCGCCCAGGTTAAATCGGCGCTGCTGCTGGCAGGGCTCTTTGCCGACGGGCCCACGACGGTGAGGGAGCCGTCCGTCTGCCGCGACCACACCGAGATCATGCTGGCGGCTGCGGGAGCCAGGATTGAGAAGGAAGGTCAGTTGACCACGATTCATCCAGTTGAGAGCCTGAGGATGGCAGACGTCGCCGTTCCGGGCGACCTTTCTTCGGCGGCTTTCTTCCTGGTGGCCGCCTCGATCATTCCCGGCTCGGATGTCCTGCTCACCGGCGTAGGGGTCAATCCCACCCGCACCGGCATTGTTGATATCATGGAAGAGATGGGGGCCGATATCACCAGGGAAAACGAGCGGCGCCAGGGGGGCGAGCCCGTGGCCGACCTGCGGGTGCGCACAGCGCCGGCGCTCAGGGGCGTCAGCGCCGGTGGCGGCATCAGCGGCCGCGCCATCGACGAGCTGCCGCTGGTGGCGCTCGCGGCCGCCTTCGCGGAAGGCGACACGGTCGTATCCGGCGCCGCGGAGCTCAGAGTCAAGGAATCGGACCGTATTGCCGGGCTGGTGGAGAACCTGCGGCGTATCGGGGTTGACATCGAGCCCCGCGAGGATGGCTTCACCGTCCACGGCAGCGGCGGCGTCCCCGGCGGCGGCGAGAAGTTCAAGAGCCTTGGGGATCACCGCATGGCGATGCTGGGCGCGGTCGCCGGAGCCGCTTCGCGGCGGGGCGTGACCGTGCAGGGATTTGAATGCGTCTCGGTTTCGTATCCGGGATTCCGGGAAAGCCTGCTGGGGTTGATGGAGGGGAAAGCGTGATCGTCGCCATCGACGGCCCTGCCGGCGCCGGCAAGAGCACCATCTCGCGTATGGTGGCCGGCCGCCTGGGCTGGACCTATCTGGATACCGGCGCCATCTACCGCACCGTGACGCTGCTGGCCCTGGAGCAGGGGATCGGCCCGGCAGACGGCGAGGAGCTCGGCCGGCTGGCGCGCCATCTCGAGATCGGCTTCAAACCCGGTCCCGGGGGCTCGCCGCGGGTGTTCGCGGGCTGCCGCGAGGTCACGGAAGAGATCCGCCGCCAGGAAGTAACCGCAAACGTCTCCGAGGTATCGGCGCACCGGGAGGTGCGCGAGGCCCTGCTGGACAAACAGCGTGCTTGTACGGATGTAGGAAATGTGATAATTGACGGCCGCGACATCGGCACCGTTGTCTGCCCCCGGGCAGAAGTGAAGATCTTCCTCACCGCTTCCGTACCGGAGCGGGGCCGCCGGCGCCGCCTGGAGCTGGAGGAGAAGGGGACGCTGGTGACCCAGGAACGGATGGAGGCCGAGATAGCAGCCCGGGATGCGTACGATTCCGGGCGCGAGGTCGCGCCTCTGAAACAGGCAGAGGACGCCGTGCTGGTCGACACCACCGAGATGAGCATCGAGGAAGTCGTGGACCGGGTGGCGCAGATTATCGAGAAGAAGTTGGTCCCCTGATGTCTTTCCTGATTTATGGCATAACACGCATCATCCTCACAGTGCCGCTGACCCTGCTTTTCCATATCCGGATATACGGCGCTGAGCACTGGCCGGGGCGCGGCCCGGCGATCATCGCCTCCAACCATGCCAGCAACCTCGACCCCTGCCTGGTGGGCACCGCCTTCCCCGGGCAGATCCGCTGGATGGCCAAGGCGGAGCTGTGGCGGGTGCCGCTGCTGGGTTGGCTGGTCACGCGGCTGGGCGCTTTTCCGGTCCACCGGGGGGAATCGGACCGCGAGGCCATCCGCCGCGCCAAACAGCTCATCCGGGAAGGCTGGATCGTGGGCATGTTCCCCGAAGGAACCCGCCAGCGCCAGGGCCGCCTCGGAGAGGCCCAAGCGGGCGTGGGCATGCTGGCCATGGAGCCGGTAGTCCCCGTGATCCCGGTGCGTATCCGGGGGCACGAGAAGATCCTGACCGGGGGCCGCCTGCACCGCCCCCGGGTGACCATCACCGTGGGGCCGCCGGTCGACCTCGACATCACGGGCATGTCGCGCGGGCGCGCCTACCGCGAGGCCAGCAGGCGAATCATGGAGGCGATCGGCAGGCTATGAAGATCCTCATCTCCAGACGCGGCGGTTATTGTTACGGCGTGCAAAGGGCGCTGGACATCGCCCACAACGCCGCCAGGGAATCCCGCGAGCCCATCCACACCCTCGGCCCCATCATCCACAATCCGGGGGTGGTCAAGGAACTGGCGACCGCCGGCGTGTCCGCCGTTGACGAACACCTGGATGTCGCCGGCGGCACCATCATCCTGAGGACCCACGGGGTGGGACCGCAGGTGATCGAGGAGATCGCCGCCCGGGGACTGGTGATAGTCGACGCCACCTGCCCTTATGTCAAAATCGCTCAGGAAAAGGCGTCCTCATTGCGCGAGCAGGGCTACCTGCCGGTCATCCTCGGCGAGCACGACCATCCCGAGGTGGTGGCCCTGGTTGCCAACGCGGGGGAGAAGGCAATGGTGGTGGAGAACGCGGACGAGCTCGAGCCCGCGAAGGTGAAGGGCAAGAAGGTCGGGGTGGTCGTGCAGACCACTCAGGCCAGCGCCAATCTGGCGGCGCTGGCAGCGCGGCTGGCCCCCGTCTGCAGGGAGCTGCTGGTACATAACACCATGTGCAACGCCACCCAGAAATGCCAGGAGGAAGCGCTGCGGCTGGCGGAGAAGGCCGGCGCCGTGATCGTCATCGGCGGCCGCAACAGCGCCAATACGACCAGGCTGGCCCAGCTTTGCCGCGCCGTGCAGCCCCGCACCTTCCACATCGAAGAGGTGGATGAGCTCCTGCCCGAGTGGTTCCAGGGAGTGGAAACGGTGGCCATCACCGCCGGGGCCTCCACGCCGCCGGAGCAGATGGAAGAAGTGGCCGCCCGGCTGCGGGAATACGGTTTCTGAGCCGCGTCAACGGGTGACGCCTCTGAGATCCGTCAGCGGGTGAAGTTTCCAAGCAGTTTAGCGGATGGCATCAGGGCCGCGTCAGCGCTGAGCCGCGTTTCCCGCCGTGAGCGGCACGGTCACGACCAGCAGCTCGGCGTCTCCGGCGGCGCGCACGGTGATCTCGGCCCCGCCGATCACCTTGGCGGCCCCCAGGGCCGGCAGTTCCTTGCCATCCAATTCGATCGGGCCGCCTTCGAGAACATATATGTAGCAGCCATGACCGATTCCCAGTTCGCACGAAATGCTGTGGCCCTTCTCGAGGAAGCAGGAAGAGACGGTGGCTTCGGAAGCGATGGGGAGCGCCTCATCCTCTTCATCTGAGACCAGCGGCAGCAGCCTGTTGGTGCGCTCAGACTTTTCCACCGTTTTTTGCTCCACCGACGGTTCCAGATCCGGCGCTGCAGGTACGAACCACATCTGGATGAAACGCATGGGCTCATCGGGCCGGTTGTTGACCTCCGAGTGCCACATGCCGGCGCCGACAGTCGTATGCTGCACCCAGCCGGGCAGGAGGATGCCACCCTCGCCGTCCTGGTCGGCATGGCGGAACTCGCCGGCGGCGCAGTATGTGACGACTTCGATGTTGCGATGGGGATGCAGCGGCCAGGTGGCTCCCGGTGACAGGGTGTCGTCATTGAAGACCCGCAGGGTGCCAAAATGGCTGTAATCGCGGTCGTAGTACTCATCGAAGGCAAAATGCCAGCGGCCGTCGAAGCTGCCGTTCTCGATTTGACCATGCGCTTGATAGATGCTATCTGGCGGCCGGATGATGATCGTCTGGACCCTTTTGATGGCCTCTTCCATAGCCGTTCACCTGTGATTGATTGCGCCGGAGTCAGCCCGTCAGCCCAGGGCCACGATCCCAGCGGATCAAGTGAAAAGATCTGTAAATATTATTTACCGGGGATTTTTTTCTAAACACCGTCCGCAGCGCCAAAGGCCGCCGGGCGCCCCTTCCTATTGACCGTTTTTCTTTTGAGTAATAAGATTAAGTATCCTATTTGATGTCTTTCGAAGGGGATCACATGGGAGCGGCAGGGGAAGGAGACAACAGGTTGCCGGCCCGCGGTTCGCAGGTTTCGGAGCAGCAGCGTCGTGCCGCCCGCAGCCGCCGCCTCTGGTGGCTGGGCCTGATGGCGCTGCTGACGATGCTGCTGGCAGTGGCCGTGATGCTGTTGAGCGAATCCGCGGCCGCCTAGATTCAGGGCCTGGCTGGCGTCCCAGCCACTTTCAGAATCATGCCTCCTGTTGTACCATTAATCCATCGCGCCGCCCTAATGGCTTGCCTCGTTGGGGCCGAGGATTAGGTTGCCTCATGGCGGCAGGGGATAAGGGAACCCCGGGCAAGGTTTTTTTATGAGAAAAAGACTCATCTTAGTGGCCCTTATGGTCGCCGTGGCCCTGATACTGGCGGCCACGGGGGCCTATTTCATCGCCAGGGACGCCGGTCCCGCATCGGCGACGGCGGCGGATGAGGCCCAGGCGGCAGCATCCGGTCCGGCCGCGCCTTCCGGCGCAGTCCCGGCCCCGGAATCAACCACAGCCGGGCCGGACGGCTCTCCGGTTACGCTGCCCGCGCCTGCTCCCATCAAGGATAACCCCAAGCTGCAATCTTCCCTCAACCGCCTGGTTTCCGTGAATGAATCATCCGGGGCCGGCGCGGCAGCCGCTTTCGCCGCGCAGCAGGGCCTCAGTCTCACTGACGGTAAAGTCACCGTCGTGATGGAGTCCTCCCCGGGAGAGTCTGACCGGGCAAAGGCTCTGGCTGTCGCCGCCGGCGGTTCCGTGCAGGCTACCCACGCCAGCCTGGTGCAGGTGTCGATTCCGGTTGACAAACTGAAACAGCTGACCGGGTCCGGAGCGGTCGCGTTTGTGCGCCCGCCTGAGAAGCCCCAGCTCTTCACTGTCACCAGCGAAGGGGTCGCCGACATCGGCGCCAACACCTGGCAGGCGGCAGGCATCAGCGGAGCCGGCACCAAGATCGCCATCCTCGACCCGGGCTTCTCCGGCTATAGCCAGATGATCGCCTCCGGGGAACTGCCCGCCAACGTGATCACCCAATCATTCCGCGCCGACGGCGACATCACCGGCGGCGGCCAGGTGCACGGCACCGCCTGCGCGGAGATCGTCCATGACGTGGCGCCGGGGGCGCAACTCTACCTGGTGAACTTCAACACCGATGTGGAGCTGGCAAATGCCATCAACTGGCTGATCAGCCAGCACGTTGATGTGATTTCCGCTTCGTGGGGGTTCTTCGGCGATTTCCGCGGCGATGGCCAGGGTTCGATCGACAACCTGGCGCAGCAGGCCAACGCCGCCGGCATCTTCTGGGCCAACGCCGCCGGCAATTCCGCCCAGACCCACTGGAGCGGGGCTTTCTCAGACCCGGACGGCAACGGTTGGACCGACTTCGTGCCCGGCGACGAGAGCAACTCCATCCAGGCCTCGGCCGGAGAGGAGATCGATGTCTTCCTCACCTGGAACAAGTGGCCGGTCACGGATCAGGATTACGATGTGTACCTCTTCTATTGGAACGGCAGCACCAGCACGCAGGTAGCGGCCGGGGACAGTCCCCAGACAGGCACCCAGCCCCCGTCGGAGTCGATGACTTATGTAGTCCCCCAGGGCCAGAGCGGCACATACTATGTTGGCATCAGGAAATATGCCGCCACCGGCGACGCCGTCTTCCAGCTGTACATTTACCCGTATACGCTCGAGCACTACGTGACCGCCAGCAGCCTGGGCGGCCAGCCTTCGGATTCCCCTTACGCCATGACTGCGGGCGCCGTGGCCGTGAACACGAACACGCTGGAATATTTCAGCTCCCAAGGGCCGACGCTGGACGGGCGCGTCAAGCCCGATATCGTGGCGCCGGACCGGGTGTCGACGGCTACCTACGGACCGGGCGGTTTCTGGGGGACATCCGCGGCGGCGCCCCATCTGGCCGGCGCGGCAGCGCTGGTGAAAGCGGGGCATCCGACGGACAGTCCGGCCGATATCCAAAGCTACCTGGAAAGTCAAGCCGCCGACCTGGGAGCGGCGGGGAAAGACAACCTGTACGGCAGCGGCAAGCTGAGGCTGTTTGACACCACGGCGCCGCAGATAACCGGAGTGCGGCCGTCCGGCTCCATCAGCACGACCTCGGCGACCGTAGCGGTTTACTACTACGATTCGGGCATCGGCGTCAACACCGGGGCGGTTAACGTCACCGTGGACGGAACCACTCTGGCGGGGTGCACGGTGACGGCGACGGCGGCCTCCTGTCCGGCGGCGAACCTGGGTCCGGGCACGCACGTCATCGGCGGCACCGTGGCCGACAACGCCGGCAACACCGCCACCATCAGCGGCTCCTTCAGCGTGTCCTGCACGCAGCCGCTGCTGTCTCTGAACGCGCCCCAGTCTTTCTGGGCGTCATACGCCGATTATCTGAACGGCGACCTCTCGGTGAGCATGACGCTGTGCAACACCGGCAGCACCACCGCCACCAATGTACAGATCATCGGCAGCATCAACAGCAATGGCGTCACCCTGACCACGCCGCTCAACATCTTCCTGGGCGACATCCCCAGCGGCGGCTGCGCCAGCACCACGGTGGAGTACCGCGTGCCTCAGTCGATCAGCATGTTCCATTCCATCATTTATGTGGTCGCGAGCGATTCCTGCGGCGCTGTTTACTCGTTCCCAGGCCCCTATCCGGGGGCCTGAGCAAACCTGCGTCCGGCCCCCGGCGCCGGCTTCTTCGTCTCCACCCGCAGATAGCGTAGTATGGAAACATGGACAGACTTTCGCCAGACCCTTCCCACAAGTGTGTTGGCTCTGTCAGCGGGGACCGCGAAGCCGGAAACTTTCGGCTTGCCGCTTCTGAAAATGAGGCGCGCCGCGGTGCGTTCATCGATGCCGTGGCTCCGGGGAGCCCCGCGGCCCGCGCCGGCGTCAGGCCGGGGGACCGGGCATTGCGGCTGAACGGGCATCCCCTGCGCGATGTGCTCGATTACCAGTTTTATCTGGAAGCGGGCCCGCAGGCGCTCGATCTGGAGCGGAACGGCTCCCTTTTGACCTTGAGCCTTGAGCTTGATATGGACGATGATCCCGGCATGGTCTTCGCCCGCGCCCTCTTTGACAAGGTCCACACCTGCCGCAACCGCTGCCGCTTCTGTTTTGTGGACCAGTTGCCGCCCGGTCTCCGGCGGCCTCTTTACCTCAAGGACGATGACTACCGCCTTTCTTTCCTGCATGGCAACTTCATCACCCTCAACGGCCTGGCGGAGGCGGACCGGGAGCGGATAGCGGAGCAGCGCTTGAGCCCACTCTACGTCTCCGTCCACGCCACCGACCCAGTGGTGCGCGCCGGCCTTATGGGTTGTTCCAAAGCGGCAGCCGCTGCCGGCCTTGACTGCCTGCGGCGCCTGGGCGAAGCCGGGATCGAGCTGCACGCCCAGGTGGTCCTGTGCCCCGGAGTCAACGACGGGGGCGTCCTGGAAGCAACGCTGGCGGACCTGGTGGCATACCCGGGAATTGCCAGCGTGGGCATAGTGCCGGTGGCGCTTGCGGCCGATGGCGGCGCTGCGGGAAACGGTGAGGGTAGCGGGGCCGGCCCAGGCGCGGCCGCCACAGGGAGCGTCCCGGGTGCGGGCAACAACCAGGCTGCCGGCCGGCCGCTCGAGCCGGTCACGCGGAAAGATTGCCATGCCGTTGTGGAATCGGTAGATGCTTGGCAGGAGCGCTGCCGGCGGGATCGGGGCACCGGTTTTGTCTACGCTGCCGACGAGTTCTACCTGAGGGCGCGCCTGCCGCTTCCCGCCCGCGGCGATTATGACGGTTTCCCCCAGTATGAGAACGGGATTGGCATCGCCGCCAGTTTTGTGGACGACCTGCTGGGGTTGGCCGAGAGCCTGTATCTGGAGGGGCTGCCGCCCGGCCGCGTCTTTCTTCTCAGCGGCGAGCTGGCCGCCCCCCTGGTTGAGTTTGCCTGCAAGAAGCTGACCTTGAACACAGGCGGCAGGTTCGAGCCGCTGGTGGCGGCGAACCGCCTCTTTGGCGGGCATGTGACCGTCACTGGACTCTTGGGCGGGCGCGACATCCTCGCCGCCGCCGGCTCTGCCGGCCTCAGCCGGGGCGATCTGCTGCTGTTGCCGTCCTGCTGCCTGGAAAGCTCCGGCGTCAGGTTCCTGGACGACGTCACCCTTGCGGAGCTCTCCGGGGCCTTGCCCGGCGAAGTCCGTAACGTCTAGCAGCCGCCGCTCCCCCGCCGCTTGACTCGCGGGGCCGCTCCCCGCCGTCCCGCCACTTTCCTGATAGACTTACTGCCATGTCCAGGCTCCCCAAAGTGGCCGTGGTTGGCTACCCAAATGTGGGAAAATCGACCCTCGTCAACCGCCTTTCGGGCAGGCGGGAAGCGGTCGTGCACGCCGAGGCCGGCGTCACCCGCGACCGCAAGGAGGTCCCGGTCGAATGGTGCGGCCGCGCCTTCACACTCATCGACACCGGCGGCGTGGACACTGCCGACCGCCGCCAGATGGCGCGCCAGGTGCGCGCGCAGGTGGAGGCGGCGCTGGCGGAAGCCGTCCTCATCCTGCTGGTGGTGGACGGCGTCACCGGCATCGGCCCGGGCGACGAGGACCTGGCCCAGATCGTCCGCCGCAGCAAACGGGATTCCATCCTGGCTGTCAACAAGGTCGACGACTTCGCCCGGGTGGACATGATCCATGAATTCCATGCGCTGGGCATGGGCGAACCGGTGCCGGTCAGCGCCATCCACGGCACCGGCAGCGGCGACCTTCTGGACCTGATCCTGGCCAGGCTGGAAGAGATGGGGGCGCTGGCTGAAGTCGAGGAAAAGGAAGAGATCCGCGTCGCTTTCGTGGGCCGTCCCAACGCGGGCAAGTCATCGCTGCTCAACCGCCTGCTGGGCCAGGAGCGGGTGATCGTCTCCGCCGAGCCCGGCACCACCCGCGACAGTATCGATACCGTGGTCGAGTCCGGCGGCGACAGTTTCCGGTTCATCGACACCGCCGGCCTCAGAAAACCGGGCCGGCTGGTCGGGGACGTCGAGTATTTCAGCCGGGTGCGGGCGCTGGGGTCACTCCAGCGGGCGCATGTAGCCCTGGTGGTGATCGACGCCACCATGGGGCTCACCGACTACGATCTCACCATTATCGACGAGGCGATGAAGCGCAGCTGCGCCACCGCCCTGCTGCTGAACAAGACAGACCTCGAGCAGCTCGACCTGAAGGACCTCGGCTGGCGCCTCTCCCGCAAGACGACGCTGAAGCCGCCTTTTCTGGCCACCTCGGCGCTCACCGGCAAGGGGATCGGGGACATCCTGCCGCTGGTGCGGCACCTGTACGGCCTCTATAGCGCCCATCTGCCCACGCGCGAGCTCAACCGCTTCCTCCAGGAAGTCAAGGCCGCCCATGCGCCGCCGCTGGTGCGGGGCCGGCAGCTGAAGATGTACTATATCAGCCAGCCGATGACGGCTCCCCCACGCATCATCATTCAAGTCAACAACAAGAGCCTCGTGACCCGGCCGTATGCCACTTACGTGGAAAACGAGATGCGGGAGCGTTTCGGTTATTTCGGCTGTCCCCTGGTGATACAGTTCAGGGGGAAAAAGGGGTAGCTGCTGCCGGCCGATGCCTGCCTGCAGCCCGGGCGGAGCCGCCTGCGCGAAGAACAGGGAACGATGGAGATATTTCTGGCAGCCATACTCATCGCCGGCGCCTACCTGCTGGGCTCGGTGCCGTTCGCCCTGGTGGTGGGCAGGGGCGTCTACCATGTTGACGTCCGCGAGAGCGGCAGCGGCAACATCGGCACCACCAATGTCTTCCGGGTGCTGGGCAAGAAGGCCGGCATCGCCGTGTTCATCGGGGACGCCGCCAAGGGATTCCTGCCGGTTTTTTTGGCGGCGCGGCTGGTAGCCGCGGACAGCGCCGCCCTGGTCTCGGTCCTGGTAGCCGGGGCCGCCATCGCCGGCCACACCTGGTCGATCTTCCTGAAAGGGAAAGGGGGGAAAGGCGTGGCCACCGGCGGCGGCACCATCATCGCCCTGATGCCGCTCATCTTCCTGCTGCTGTTTGGAGTATTCTGGGTTGTGCTTCTAGTGGGTCGCACCGTGTCTGTGGCGTCGATGTCAGCCGCCGCCGCCTTTAGCGCCGCGGTCCTGGTCACGGGCCAGCCCCTGCCCTACGTTGTCTTCGCGCTGGCCGGAACGGCCGTGATATTCTACGCTCACCGTTCCAATATCAGGAGGCTGGCGCGGGGGGAAGAAAACCGCGTCACCTTTCCCTGGAACCGGAAGAAAGGCCGGCCCGTGACCTGAGGGCACCAGCCATGACAGAGGACTGACACCCGAAGCAATGAATACTGATCCCGGCTCGAAGCCATGAACAACGATCCCGGCACTGATTCCAGATCCGCAAGCGGGATGAAAGCCTCTGTCGTCGGCGGCGGCAGCTGGGGCACCGCCTTTGCCCGCCTGCTTGCCCGCGCGGGGCTCATGACCGAGCTGATTTGCCGCCGGCCCGAACAGGCTGAAGCCATCAACCGCACCCACCGCAACCCGGACTATCTCAGGGAGCTGGAGCTGCCGGCGGGCGTGGTGGCCGCCACGCTGACGGAGAACCGGCTCCGGGAGGCCGGCCTGGCGGTGATTGCCATCCCCAGCAAGGCTTACCGGAATGTAGTCATGCAGATCTCCGCCTGCCTCAACCCGGAGGCGGCTGTGCTCAGCCTCACCAAGGGGCTGGAACCGGAAACGCTGAAGCGGCTGTCCCAAGTGCTCGTGGAGGAACTGCCCCGGCCAGCCGCCGGCCGGGTGGCGGTGCTCTCCGGCCCCAACCACGCCGAGGAGGTGGCGCTGGACATCCCTACCGCCACGACACTGGCGTCAACCGACCCGGAGCTGGCCCGGTGGCTGCAGCAGCTTCTGTCGTCTGACAGTTTTCGCGTTTATATCAACAAAGACCTGGTGGGCGTCGAGCTGGCGGCCGCCACCAAGAACGTCATCGCGCTGGCGGCCGGCATGAGCGACGGCCTCGGCTTCGGGGACAATACCAAGGCCAGCCTCATCACCCGCGGTCTGGCGGAGATGGCCCGCCTGGGGGAAGCGCTGGGGGCCGATCCGCACACATATTATGGCCTGGCCGGGATGGGCGATCTGATCGCCACCTGCACCAGCCGGCACAGCCGCAACCGCCGCGCCGGCGAGTTGATTGCCGGCGGCCTCACCCCTGCCGAGGCCGAGGTGGAGATGGGTATGGTGGCTGAGGGCCTGACCAGCGCGCCGGCCGTGTGCGCCCTGGCCCGCACCCACGGGGTTGAGATGCCCATCGCCGAGCAGGTCTGCGCCGTCCTCGAGGGCAAGGATGTGCGGCGCGCCGTGGCGGAACTGATGCAGCGCGCCCCCAGGTCCGAGGGCAGGGCGGGCAGCGGCATTTCCGGGTCTGCGGAATCTGATGACGGGTAATGAGCATGCACAGAGGATCGCCCGCCTGGCCCGCCGGCCCCTGCTGGTCCTGGCCGCGCTCTTCATCCCGGTAGTGGTTGTGGAATACAGCGATTACTTCAGCCCGTCGAAACAGCACTGGGCCGCGGTGATCGAGTATGTCATCCACGGCATTTTTGCCACGGAGTTCCTGCTCCGCGTATATCTTGTTGACAACCGGCGTCAATATATGAGGGAAAACTGGTATGATGCCGCCGCCGTCATCGCGCCGCCGGTGAGATTCCTGCGCCCCTTGCGGGAAAGGCTCTGATGGCCGCCGCCCAGGACATCTCCGGCGCCATCTTCCTGATCGATGGCAACAGCCTTGCTTACCGCGCCTTTTACGCCCTGCCGGAGACCATCGCCACCAGCGACGGCCTGCCCACCAACGCCCTTTACGGGTTCTCCACCATGCTGGTGAAGATCCTCACCGACTTCCAGCCGGCGGGGGTGGTGGTGGCCTGGGACGCGGGCAAGAAAGTCTTCCGGCACGAGGAGTACGAGGAATACAAGGCGGGCCGCCGCCCGATGCCTGACAACCTTTCCCTGCAGTTTCCCCATTTCGACGAGCTGGTGGCCGCCTTCGGCTTCGAGAGCCTGAAGAAGGAAGGATACGAGGCCGACGACATCCTGGCCACCCTGGCCCGCGAGGCGCGCGCGCAGGAACAGAAGGCGGTCGTCGTCACCGCCGACCGGGACGCGCTGCAGCTGGTGGGAGACGGCGTCTTCGTCATGACAAATACCAAAGGCATCTCCGAGGTCAAGATATACGACCGGGCGGCCGTCGAGCAGCGCTACGGCGTGCCGCCGGAGAAGGTGCCTGATTTTATCGGGCTCAAGGGAGACACCTCGGACAACATCCCCGGTGTCCCCGGGGTGGGGGACAAGACCGCCGCCGCGCTCCTGGCTGGATATCCTTCCCTGGAAGACCTGCTGGCGCACACGGCGGAGCTGAAGGGCAAGCGGCGGGAGTTGCTGGAGGAGCACGCCGGCCAGGCCCTGATGTCCAAGGGGCTTGCAACCATGGATGACGAAGTGCCCATTGACATCTCTCCCGGCACGGTAAGACCGGTCAGCCCCGACCGGGCCCGGCTGCGGGAGGTGCTCTCCCGCTTTGAGTTCAATACTTTGCTCAGACGCCTGGAGGAGATCGGCCTGGTGGAGCCGCCTGCCAGCGGCGTCCTCCGGCTGTCCCTGATGAAAACCGGCCCCGCCG
This sequence comes from Actinomycetes bacterium, assembly GCA_021790075.1. Lineage (GTDB taxonomy): Bacteria > Actinomycetota > Thermoleophilia > BMS3ABIN01 > BMS3ABIN01 > JAJYIN01. The sequence goes on from JAJYIN010000017.1 coordinate 13,353, forward strand.
GCGTCACTGAACGCCTGGCCGCCGCCCGGCGGGCGGCGGCCGCCTGGGAGCACCGGGGCGAGAAGTTGCGCCTGGCTTTATTCGACGGCGGCGGAGATGTGCTGCTGGCGTCCGCATCCCCGGCCGGACTGGGCGCCGCGCTGAGGGCGGCGTACCCGGCGCCGGAGTCCAAAGGGAACCGGCTCCTGATCCATGACTTCAAGGGCTTGCTGCGGGCGCTGCCGGACGTGGAGCTCGACTGCGCACACGACACCGTCATCGCCGCCTACCTGCTCAAGCCTTCCGCCCGCACTTACAAGCTGGACCAGCTCGCCGTCTCGGCGGGCATCCGCGTGGAAGTGGCAGCGGAGCGTCCCGGCGAGCAGGCTCTGGCCGCCCACGCCGCCCAGACGTTCCTGCTGGCCGCCAGTCAGGAGGAGCAGATGGAATCGTTCGGCCTGATGAAGCTCTTCCAGGAAGTGGAGATGCCGTTGGTGCGGGTGCTGGCGGAGATGGAGCTCGCCGGAATCAGGGTCGACCTGGCCCGCCTGGGTGAGCTCTCGGCCAAGGTGTCCGACCAGCTGGTGCAGCTCGCTGACGAGATCTATGCCCTGGCAGGCGGGGAGTTCAACATAGACTCCCCCCAGCAGCTGGCGGTGGTCCTGTTTGAGAAACTGGGGCTGCCCACCGGCCGCCGGACCAAGAAGGGTTTCTCCACGGACGCCTCCGTGCTCAAGGGCCTGCGCGGCCAGCATGCCGTCATCGGGAAAATCGAGACCTACCGGGAACTGGCCAAGCTCTATGGGACCTATCTGGCGGCGCTGCCGCGGCTGGCCGATCCGGATACCTGGCGCATCCACACCACCTTCAACCAGACGGTGACCACCACCGGCCGCCTGTCATCCAGCAACCCCAACCTGCAGAACATTCCCGTCCGCACCCCGCTGGGTGAGAAGATCCGCGACTGCTTTGTCGCCGCTGAGGGCTGCCGCCTGGTGGCCGCCGATTACTCCCAGGTGGAGCTGCGGGTGATGGCGCATCTGTCCGGCGAGCCCAAGCTCAAGCGCGCCTTTGCCGCGGGCGAGGACGTCCACCGCGATACCGCCGCCGAGGTTTTTAACCTCAAGCCGGAAGAGGTGACAAGCAAGGAACGGAGCCGCGCCAAGGCCGTCAACTTCGGCATCATGTACGGCATCAGCGCCTTCGGTCTCTCGGAGCAGCTGGACATCTCCACCGAGGAGGCGGCGGGCTATATCGAGGCGTACCTGGCCCGTTTCCCGCAGGTGGCGGCGTTCCGTGACCACATCATCGAGGACGCGGTCCGGGACGGATATGTCACCACGATGCTGGGCCGCCGGCGGCCGGTGCCGGAGCTGGGCTTCTCCGACCCGCGTACCCGCAGCCTGGGCGAACGCCTGGCTGTCAACACGGTCATCCAGGGCAGCGCCGCCGATATCATGAAAGTGGCGATGATCAACTGCCACCGGGCCCTGGCCCGCGAGCACCCCGGCGCCCGCCTGGTCCTGCAGGTACACGACGAGCTCGTCTTCGAGGCGCCCGCCGCCGAAGCCGCCGCGGTTGCAGAACTGGCCCGCCGCGAGATGTGCGGCGCCTGGGAGCTGGATCCGCCGCTGGAGGTTGACACCGGCATTGGCGAGACTTGGCTCGAAGCCAAATAACGGCTATTGATGCAATAAATTATTTTAGTTATAGACGCTTGCCTCCGATGGCAGTAGTACACAATTCCCCTTGGGAGGAGGCAGGCAATGTTTTCCCGGCGACAGTTGAACTGGAAGATCCTCATTCCCGCGAGCGCGGTTCTCGTCCTTGCTTTTTCCTGTGTGGCCTATGCCCAGGCAACCAACCAGCCTGTGTTGGGCACCGTTACCGGCGCTCAGTCTGCCACCGGCGCGCAGCCGTCCGGGCAGACACAGACCCAGTCACAGCCCCAGGCGGCCACCAGCACCGGTAATCAGGCGAATCAACAGCCGCAGGCGGCTCAGCAAACCGGCTATGTTGACACGCCGGAATCGGTCAAACAGCTGGTCCAGGACAGCCAGGCGGCCGTCAATGCCAACACAGCGAAGAACCTGGGTGTCAAGTTCAAGGAGCACGAGAGCCTGTCGGTGCAGGGGATGATCACACTCGAGGATGCCGACGGCGACCTGATGCCGCCAGGCAAGGCCAAAGCGGTGGTCGAGGAGCACGTACCGGCGGAGCTGTGCGGCGGCTGTCCCAATCCCATCAGCTACGATGCGATCGTCATCGACAAGACCATCTATGTGAAGCTGAAAGGGTTGCCCGACCTGTGGCTCCAGCACACCATGAAGGACGAGCAACTCGTGGACGCGGTAGAGAACATGGACTTCCTGCAGTACGTGACCGGCTGGAAGAATTACGGTATCGAGACGCAAAACGGCGCCCGCGTCTACCATGTCAAACTCACATATGACGCCAACGCGCTGTTCACGGGCCTGAAGGAAAATGTCCAGAATCTGGTCACTCCGAACGTCGCCAACCAGATTGACAATCTCCGCTCGTCCATCCTCGACGAGGACATCTGGATCAATGCCGACAACCTGCTGGTGAGCTCGGTGGTCTCGCACATAAGAAATGATGACCTGATGATCCAGGGCGAGGATGCGTTTTTCTTCTGGAACTGGGGTGAAAAGGTTGATATCAGCCCGCCGGCGAATAGCGTGCCGATTTCATGACCGGCCAACCTTGCTGATGCAGTCTGCGGCCCCCTTGTCCGGGGGCCGCTTTTTGCTTCTCGACCCCTGCTGGGCAGCATCTTGCTTCCATCCGCTTTCTCCCTTATGTATAATGACTTCTGGCACGCAAAGCGCTGCGGCGCTGCGCGCCAAATTTTTTGAGAAAGGAAATACATAACTACATGTCAAAGCCGAACGAAGAAGAAGAAGTAAACATCGTCGAAGGGAGCGGGGGGCTGCTCAAACTCGTAGACGGGAAAGAAGAACCCAACTACGACGTCACCATCAACATTTTTCAGGAAGGCGACATCGTCACCGGCGAGGTCGTCCGCGTCGACAAAGACGAGATCCTGGTGGATATCGGCTACAAGTCGGAAGGCGTGATTCCGGCCAACGAGCTGTCCATCCGCAAGTCGGTCAGCACCGAGGACGAGGTCAGCGTCGGCGACAAGATCGACGCCCTGGTCATGCAAAAGGAAGACGCCGAGGGGCGCCTTATTCTTTCCAAGAAGCGGGCCCGTTTCGAGCAGGCCTGGAAGCGGATCGAGGACGTCGAGCGCGAGGGCGGCATCATCGATGGCACCGTCATCGAGGTCGTCAAGGGCGGCCTCATCCTCGACCTGGGCGTGCGCGGTTTCCTGCCGGCGTCGCTGGTCGATATCCGCCGCATCCAGAACCTGGATGAATACATGGGCAAGACGCTGACGTGCAAGGTGATCGAGCTCAACCGCAACCGCAACAATGTGGTGCTTTCCCGCCGGGCCGTCCTCGAGGAAGAGCGCAAGGAGGTCCGGGAGCAGATTCTCGACAAGCTCCAGCCCGGCGATATCATCAAGGGCGTCATCTCCAACATCGTTGACTTCGGCGCTTTTGTGGACCTGGAGGGCATCGACGGCCTCATCCACATTTCCGAACTGTCCTGGGGACACGTAAACCATCCGTCCGAGGTTCTCAGCATCGGCCAGGAAGTTTCGGTGAAGGTGCTGGACATCGACCGCGACCGCCAGCGCGTCTCCCTGGGACTGAAGCAGACGCAGGAAGACCCGTGGAAGAGTCTGACGGCGGCGCACCAGGTGGGCGACATCCTCACGGGCAAGGTCACCAAGCTGGTGAGTTTTGGCGCTTTCGTCCAGATCCATGAAGGCATCGAGGGCCTGGTGCACATCTCCGAGCTGGCCAACCACCATGTAGAGAAGCCGGAGGAGATCGTCGCCGTGGGCGATGAGATCGAGGTCAAGATCATCGAGATCGACGGCGACCGCCGCCGCCTCTCACTGAGCATCAAGCGGCTCCATGAAGAGGTCGGGGAAGAGGAAGACGGGGAAGACGGGGAAGACGAAGTCGCCGCCGGCTCTGAAGCCGAGGCTGCGGTTGGGCCCGAGGAAGATGTGGAAGCCACTCCCAACCTGGGGCTGAGCGATGAGGTTTTCCCGGATGAGCTGGGCGCCGCCGGCGCCGAAACCGGGCTGGAGCCCGCCGAGGCCGAAGAGGAGGAAGCTCCCCTCGATACCGGGCTGAAGCTGGCTGAGGAAGCCGAAGCGGAAGCTGATGCCGAAGCTGAGGAAGCCGAAGCGGAAGCTGATGCCGAAGCTGAGGAAGCCGAAGCGGAAGCTGATGCCGAAGCTGAGGAAGCCGGGGAAGCGGAAGCTGATGCCGAAGCCACCGCCGAGGAAGCGGCCGCC
>JAJYIN010000195.1 GCA_021790075.1 Actinomycetes bacterium
AACCGGGATATCTAAAATAGACATCGCTAAACGGCATTAATAATCCTACGCCGACGCTGTAAACACATGTGAGTATTTTTACCCAGGAAATTTGCACAAAAGGCTTCCTGTATTTCGGTTTGTATACAGAAAGAACCGCGAAGTAGAAAAAAGCAATGAAACCGACATGAAACAAAAAGAAATATGGTATCGCCCCCGCAATAAATACCCATGGTTCCATTTTCATTTCCCTTCAACTAGTTTGGCTTTTATCAACAGGTTGCTTAGGGATGCCGGTCGTTGCTCCAAATATTCACCTCGTGAATTTGTGCTGCGCCAAATGGCGTATCTTGAGATGCAATTTGCATTTCAAAAAAACAAATTCAAATTCGACGATAACCGAATGATATTATGGATATCGACTTTGATTCCAGCAAGTTGAAGTAGTTCTGAAAAACCAACGAGCGGTTGACTCAGCGCCCGCCCTTGACCCGCTTCAGCAGTACCGGCGCCTCCGCCCGCTGCAGGATTCCCTTGACGGTGGCGGCCCGTTCCTTCTCCAGGCGTCCCCGCCAGATGAGGGCCACCAGGTCCTCATCATTTTGCTCGGCGAAGTCCAGGGTGGCGTCAACGATGCCGCCCCGCCGGTGAAACAGCCGCACCTTTGACTCCGAGCGGCGGCCGCCAAAACGGCGCAGGAACTCGTCGGCCCACGCGGACCAGTCGTAATGGGGGTAATCAGCGTAAACGGGGCTGGTATAGGCGCCCACCTCGGCCGGACGGGCCTCACCCACAACCGCCACATGCAGCACGTCGATGTCCACTCCGATGGTGCCGGCCAGGCTGAACACCTGGTCCACCTCGGTGGCGGTGATGGGAGAACCGTTCAGGGGCACCAGCATCTTCCGGGGCCGCCAGTCCGGGCCCGGCGGTTTTTTCATGTCGGGACGCACCACCAGCACAGGGATATCCGTGTGCTGGACTATCTCCATGGTGACGCCGCCGGCGATCAGTTCCTGGTCATGCGTCTTGCCGTGGCTGGACATGACGATCATGCAGGCGTCGATCCGGAGGGCGAATTCCAGGATTGTGTTGACTACATGACCAGATACCTGGTGGATGACAAAATCCTCGACTTCGATTGTCTTCAACTTTAGCAGTTCCGGCAGCTCCTCTGAGGCTACGGTCTGGTCGGAAACATGCATCACATGCAGGACCCCGCCCAGCATCCGGGTAACCGCCTCGGAGGTCCCGAAGGCCCGGACGGCGGTTTCGGAGCCGTCCAGCGGAATCACCACCGCCGGCTGCTTCTCCTTTTTTGACCTCATTTCTGCCATGGAGTAAATTCCTCCCAGGTCTCACCGCTCCAGAGCGAAACGTACTTCCGGCCCGCCGCCATTGCCTGCAGCGGCCGGCCATGAATTCCCAGCGAGCACTCCCCTTTCCCCGCCACCGCGACCGTGACATGGCGGCCGTTTTCCACCTCCACTTCCAGTCGCAGTTTTCTCCACAAGAGGGAAAAACCAAGCCTCTGCCATTTTTCCGGCATGTGCGGAAAAAGGGAAATGCCCTCTCTTTTTATCCTAACCCCGGCGAAGCCCATGATAACCTGCTGCCAGAGGCCGCCCAGGGCGGCGACATGGATGCCGCCGGCCGCGTTGCCGCCGGTCATGTCGATGCGCGACGCCAGGCGGAAGTACCTCATCGCCGCCTCCATCAGCCCCAGCCGCGCCGCCACCAGCCCGTAGATGGAGGGCGACAGGGAGCTGCCGTGGGCCGTGCGCCGGTCGTAGTAGGCGAAGCTCTGCCGGATGACCTCCGGGGTGAACTCTTCCTCCAGCAGGTAGAGCGCCAGCACCGCGTCCGCCTGTTTGACCACCTGGGAGGCCACCGTGCGCTTGTGGCCCAGGACCACGTCGATGGGCGCCGAGCGGGGCTCAAACTCCCTGATATCGATATCTTCCAGGGAGAAGTAACCGGCGAACTGCTCGATGAGGCTGTCCGTTTCCATGTCGCGGTAGATGCCGGCGGCGATGCGGTGCCACTGGTCGGGCTCGCTCATGTGCAGGTCGATGCGCTCCTGGAGCCGGGCCAGTTCTATCGGGTGGTTCTCTTTCAGGTACTCGATCACCCTGGCCGACCGGCGCAGGTTGCAGGCCGCCGCGCAGTTGGTATAGAAGTTGTCATTGACGTCTTCGTCGTGGTATTCATCGGGGCCCTCGACGCCGTCGATGTGGTAGACGCCGCCTTTTTGCGTCACCCGGCTCTCCCAGAAGCGGGCCGTCTCGACCATCAGCTCCGCCCCCGCCTGAAGCAGGAAGCCGTCGTCGCCGGTGGCGTTCCAGTAGGACCAGGTGGCGTAAGCCACGGCTGCGTCGATGTGATGCTCGAGCTTGCCTGACAGCACCGGCACGATCTCGCCCTTGGGGTCAAGCACGGCGGCCGGGGTCATATCGGCGCCGCTCCCGGTCGACTCCCAGGCAAACAGGGCGCCACGGTACCCCTTGGCGGCGGCATTCCGGCGGGCGCCGGCCAGCGTGTGATAACGGTACATGAGCATGGCCCGGGCAGTCGGCGGATGCGTGTAAATGAAGAAGGGCAGGATGTACATCTCGGCGTCCCAGAAGATGTGGCCCTTGTAGATGGAGCCGGTCAGCGAGCGGGCGCTCACCGACACCCGGCCGTCCCCTGGGTTGCCGGCGCTGATCAGATGATAAGCGGCGAAATTGAGGGAGTGCTGGGCCTCTTCGTCGCCCGCGACCGTGATGGCCGCCGTCCGCCAGCGCTCTTCCCAGGCGGCAACATGGTCGCGCAGGAGGCCGTTAAAGCCGCGCCCCTCCAGCCGCCGCAGGTGCCGGTGGGCCGCCTGCAGCGGGTTGTTGCCGTCCCGCGAGGTGAAGATGCTGATGAACTTTTCGATGGTGACGATCTGGCCGGCGTCGCCAATCCATGACCAGTCTTCCACGATATCAAAGTCATTGACGCGGCTGCCGTGCTCGGCGGAGATGAAACCGGGGACCACGCGGCTCTTTTGCGTCTCGACGATGGTGATGCCCGTGAACCGCGTCCTGGCCTCGACTGTGAGGCCGTTGCGGTTGGGATGGACCAGCTTGCCCGTGATCTCGAGCCCAGGCATGCAGTCCCGGCAGATGCGCAGCCCGGTCTCGACGCTGATGCTGCCGCGATAGTTTTCCGGCATGATGGTGATGCGCTCCACCAGCGCGTGCGGATCGGCCAGGGAGGCGAAGCGCAAAAAGCGCACCGAGGTGACGCGGTTGTTCCTGCCGCGGTGGCGCCACTCGCGGAAGAACAATCCTTTCTTGAAGTCAAGCGTGCGCACCTGCCTGAGGATGCTCACCGGCGCCGTGGCCAGTTTCTCCTCGAAGGCGTAGACCTGCGTATAGACCCAGTCCGGCACGACCGCCAGCTCTTCGATTGACTCCTCGCTGATGCGGTCATAGACGCCGGCGACCAGGGTGGCGGCGTCGGAGGCCGGCGCCTGCCCCTCCAGGGAGCCGCGGGTGCCCAGGTAACCGTTGCCCACCGACATCAACGACTCCACT
>JAJYIN010000196.1 GCA_021790075.1 Actinomycetes bacterium
AGAAGCATGGAAATCCTCCGGGAGGCGCTCGAGCGTTATCCTGGGAAGATAGCCACCACCTTCACCGGCGGCAAGGACTCGCTGGTGGTGCTGCACCTGCTCAGGCGCGTCGGTGGTGGACAAGTACCGGTCCCGGTGTTGAATCTCGACACCACCGTCAAATTCAAGGAAGTCATCGAGTTCCGTGATCGCATGGCCCGCGACTGGCAGCTCGACCTCATCATCGCCACCAACCACGAGGGCCTCAAGAAGATCCGCATCGCCGAAGACCGCGGCGCCTGCTGCCAGGTGATGAAGACAGACGCCATCAACAAGGCGGTCGATGACCATGGCTGGCAGGCGCTCATCACCGGGGTGCGCTGGGATGAACAGGAAGCCCGCGCCGAGGATGAATACTTCTCATCCAAGCCTGAGCACCTGCGGGTACAGCCGATTCTGCATTTCACCGAAATCGACATCTGGGACTATATCGGGAAGCACCAGCTGCCCTACTGCGAGCTTTATGACCAGGGATACCGCAGTCTTGGCTGTGAACCCTGCACTCACAAGAGCACCCGACCCCGCGGCGACGGGCCCGAACGCGAGGGACGCTCCCAGGAAAAAGAAGAAATCATGAGCCAGCTTCGCGACCTGGGTTATTTTTAGTACAATTCAGATACGAGGTCGAATGCAGGGGCGGCCGCAGGCCGCCCCGTGCCATGCCGGGCGATTCACCGGGCAGGAGCCTTCCATCATGCGGAAACCTTATCTTTACCTGATCGTTGTATGGTCGATAATATGCGCCTCCGGGCTTGCCATATTCCTGTTTCAAATCTTCGGGCCGAGTATCGATATCGCCGGAGACTCATCGGATACCGCCTTGAGCCCGTTGGTGGCAGTCGGCTTCTGGATATTCCTGTGGGCGGTGCCGGTGCTGATCATCACCCTGATGAGCCGGCGGCAGGAAGGATGAGCCTGTGAAGTTCTGGCAGGACCACCCCAAGGCAGCTACTGCTGTCGTTGTCCTCATTGGCCTCGCCGCCACCCTGTTTCTGGTCATCGTCTCGCGCACTTCGGGACCTGCCGGCCTCAAGAAGCAGGTTCTGGCCCACGGCAACTCTGGCGCCGTGGTCGCGGGTGAGGGCCAGGGCGCCTACACCAGCATCCAGAACGTAGATTTCCATCAGGTGCTTTCCTCTGACCTGGGCGATGGAAAGACGATCAAGAGCACCTCGTTTGGGGATATCAATGGCGATGGCTTGCCCGAGGCGCTGGTGGTGGTCGCCGACAGCGGCGACGATCACCCGATTGACTGGTACCTTTTCAGCCTCAGTAACGGACAGCCGGACCGGCTTTTTGAACGTCACCAGGTGGCTAACGGCGACATCGGCTTTGAGGGGCCCCGCCTGGTGGAAAGAGAAGGAGTCTACGCCCCCGGGGACGCCGAATGCTGCCCCTCCTCCATGAAGCAGACTTTTTACGTCTGGAAGGGTGACGCGCTGGTAGTTTCACAGGTGGAAGCGGGGGCGCCGGCGCCGGCCCCCTGATCTTCAGCCCCGCCTCGAAATCTGCTTACTGCTGTCCCTGGATCAGTTTCAGCGTGGCCAGCCGGTCGCGCAGGATCCGTTCGTGGTCTTCTTCCCAGCGCACCAGCTGTTCGAAAAGCGCCCGCGTCTCCGGGTCATCAGCCCCCTTGGCGCCCTGGCGGTAACGGTCGGCCGCCTGTCTCTCATATTCGATTGCTTCCTCTATCAGTTTGATGACGTCCACGCTTGCCTTCCTGTTCGGGTTGGTTGTCAAGTAATGCCGATGCTCAGCAGGACCATGGCCCCCAGCGAAACCGCCAGCAGCGCCACCGACAACCACAGTCCCCTGCCTTTCCAGTAATCCCGGTGAAGAGCCCGCGCCAGGAAATGCGTGCCGAGAGCGGCGCCGGCGGACATCGCCGCCACGACAATCAGTCTGAGGACGGGCTGAATGTGTTCGACGGCGTTCTGCCCGACGATACCCTCCCATGACTTGAGCACGTAGTAGAAGACCAGCACGAACTCCACAAAGCCCGCCGCCACCTGCAGCGCCAGCCTTTCCTGCTGGAGCAGCAGGCTGCGGGAAAGGAGCTCCTTCGTCTGGCTCTGGATGGCCGCCTCCTCCCCGGCCCGAAGCAGCTCGACCTGGGTGCGGACCACCTCAATGGCCGCCTGGGCGCTTTGCCGGGAGAAAGCCAGATCGGCCAGGTTGTCGCGGACAGCCTCAAGTTCGACGGCATAGATTGAGTGGTAATGTTTGCTGATTTCATCGCGGGCGCCGGGGCCTTTGGCAATCAGTTGATCCAGGGAGTCGTCGAGCGTCTTGAGGCTCCGGTGCAGCTGGTCCTCAGCACGCCGTACCAGGAGCGAGTCGGTTCCCAGAACGCCAAACATGCGGGAGAGACTCGCGATCTGTTCCTCGAGCCTGCCGGTCCCGGGGGTCCCGGTCTCGGTAATCAACTGCTGGTGGAGCACGGCTCCCACCTGCCTGTCTACCACCGAACGCTCGGAGGCGATCGTCAGCCGTTCCTGTTCGAAATGGGCCGTCACCCGTGCCAGCTTCTTGAGGGCCGCATCGACCTCCGGCAGCAGGCAGGCAATGACCGCTTCCGGCTGCCCGGTGGCCAAAGCATAATAATCGCGCGAAGTTACGCGTGAATCCTGGCCCGGGAGGATAAAGTTCAGCAGGAAACCGCCGCTCGAAATGCCGGGCTCCAGCTCGCTGGCAAGGATTGTGCCCGCAGGGACGCGGCGCCCAAGAGTGGTGGTATATGCTTCGGTGTGATCCGCTTCCCGGACCAGTTCATCGGCCCCCAGGACGGCCGCCGCCAGTTCGCCTATATCGGCCTCCCTGGCGCCACCGGCCACCAGCACGGTGGTCTCACCCAGCAGAGGCGCCTTTTCACGGTCTACCAGGGCCCGGGTTTCGTCTATCTTCTCGAGGACTTGGCGCCAGCTGCTGCCCAGGGGCGCAGACGCAGGCCGGTGGTAGACGATCTCAATGGCGCTCATGTCAGCGAGCATCAGCAGGCACAGGTCCAGCTCGTCGAGCTCGACCTTGTGGACTACCTGGCAGTGGCCTTCTGGCTCCAGGCTGGAGGACGCCAGGCCCTCTGAGGTCGTCCCGCGAGGAGAGCCGCTGCCGGCGCCGAGGAGGGCCCAGAGCCGCTGCAGGGACTCAGTGTCTTCCTTGAGCAGGTAAAAGAAATGGACCGCCACGGTCCGCCGGCCGTCCTCCGCCATCGTGCCTCCCGTCGGGTTGCATAGTTATGGGAAGATTTTACACCAAGGGAATACCGGCCCGCATGGTTGGCAGTCCGATTGGAATCGGGTCAGCGCTTGGATTTACAGCAATGAAGTGGGTTGGGGTCCCAGGAATCCTCCAGCAGGCTGAGCTGGGCGCCGCGTGTTTCCTCCGGCCGCTTGCCTCCCAGCAGTATGAACGGCGCCGCTCTGGCCGCGAGAGCGCCGGTGCACCTGAGGCCGTCCAGGGATTTTAGCGGTTCCTGTTTTCTGTTCCCGATGATGCGGCCG
>JAJYIN010000197.1 GCA_021790075.1 Actinomycetes bacterium
GTCCTTGCCGCCGGTGAAGGTGGTGGCTATCTTTCCAGGATAACGCTCGAGCGCCTCCCGGAGGATTTCCATGCTTCTTTCTTCTTTTTGCTCGAGCGTCCAGTCTTTGGTTTCTTCGCTGCCCATAGTACAGTCCCCTAGTGTCGGTTAGCCCGGATTGGCTTTGTCCTGCCCCCGCTCGGGCCCGTTTTTCATATGAAATTATTGTACCGGAATTGGACATGTTTTTCCGGATGATTTCATCACTTATCGTTGGGCGATTTCCCATCCTTGATCTGCCGCACCACCAGGCTTCGCAGGCGGTTGAGCATCGCCGCCACCTCGTAACGCCGGGGCATGGCGTAGTCCCCGGGGTGCTTCCCGGAAACCTCCGCCAGCATTGACTCCAGCGCCCCTGCCTGACGGGCAGTAACAGTGGCAGGCGCATCTTTTTCCTCTCTGTTCATATATGGAGAGATGACATCGAGGCTCTCCCTCTCCAGGTCTTCCAGCAGCAGGTCCAGGATCTCACCGAGGGTCGCCCGGCCGTCAAAATATCCCTGACGAAGCCCATACCAGACCAGGTCGCCAATGGCACGCATCTGACTTATGTCAACAAGCTGCTCCACTGCCGAGAGATCAACGGATTCATTCCCGAACTGGATGTGGCAGCAGTCCCTCGTGGAAACCTTCTCTTTGCGCCCGCGCCGCGGGTTGATTCCCTCCGGGAGGGGCGCCCGCGGCACCAGAGGTCCGAAGGCGCCGCCCGCTTCGATCAGGCGGACATCCTTCCTGGCCGCGACCACTTCCCGGGCCGCCTGCGTGACTATCCGGGGCTGGTAGTTCTCCATGGCGATGACCTGGTCGGCGACGTCAAAGTAATCCCCCGACCCGCCCATGACCAGCATTGTGGAAACTCCGTGCTCCTGCTTTAAGTTGCGCACCTGATCGATGAAAGGCGTGATCGGCTCCTTGTCTTTGGATATCAGCCGCTGCATCAGTTCGTCCCGGATCATGAAGTTGGTGGCCGAGGTGTCCTCGTCGATGAGCAGCAGGCGGGAGCCCGCCTCCAGCGATTCGACGATATTTGCCGCCTGGGAAGTGCTGCCGCTGGCGTTTTCGGTGGAAAAGGAGTGCGTATCGACGCCGAAAGGCAGGTTGGAGATGAAGGGTTCGATATCAACCTTCTCGACCCGGCGGCCGTCCTCGGCCCGGATCTTGACCGCATCCCCGCGGGTAGCAACCAGCTCGCGGCCATCGCCGGGGATATGGTTGTAGACTCCCCTCTGAACCGCCGCCAGCAGCGTGGACTTGCCGTGGTAGCCACCCCCGACGATGAGCGTGACGCCTGCGGGTATTCCCATGCCGGCCACGCGTCCACGGTTGGGCAGCTCGACCTCGACGCGCAGCTCCGGCGGCGCTGCGAACTCGACGATATGGCCGCTGGCCAGCGGCGCGTCGCTGATGCCGCTGCCCCTGGGAAGCACCGAGCCATCGCCAATGAAAGCGACCAGGCCCATCGCCCCCAGGCTGCCGCGCAGCCAGTCTTGATCCTCGGCGCTCCGGACATGTTCATCTAGCGCTTCCGCGTCGAGGGCATTGTAATACAGCGACCGGTCGACCACCCGGGGTATCTCCTCCAGCAGCATGGCGGCCGCTTCCTTCCCCAGGCAGCGCCGGCCAGAGGCGGGGAGCCCCGCCGTGAAGCGCACTTCCACAAACTGGCTGGTCACGACCGTCGCCGTGCGTTCCAGGATCTCCTGGCCGCCGCAGTCCACCGCCACCTGCCCCGAGTTGCCGGTGCCGCGGTGTCCTTTTACCTGGCCGGCGATGGCCCGGTCAAAGGCGCGGGCCAGGAAGTCCTCGAGCGCCACCCGCCGGGACCTGTTCGCGAACAGCGATGGATCGAAACCGGCCAGGGGCAGGCTGACGGCGGCGCGCAGCCGGGAGGGCGCCGCATATGGGTCGCCCTGGACATAATCGATGAAAAGTGTGAAACGGGGGAATATATAGGCGCCCCGGATCTGCCGGTAGGCCTTGTAACCCTTTCCATCCAGTTGCGCCAGCTTCTGTCTCAGCACGTCTGCGTCCATTTCCACCTCCACGGGTATTCTACTTCCACAGGGACCACATCGCGACGCAAGCTTATCACCGGCGCCGGACGCGAAAATCCCTGCCGCTTCGAAAGCGCCGCAAAAAAGCTAGAATATGGGAAAAAGGCCAGACATGTTTGCCAGATTATTAATCCTGTTCATCATCGTCCCCCTGCTCGAGCTGCTGGTCATCTTCGAGGTCGGCTCCCGCATCGGCTACTTCTACACGATCGTCATGCTGCTCGTCATCAGCATGGCGGGCGCTGCCCTGGCCAAACGGCAGGGCTACCGGGCGGTAGCCCAGATTCAGGAAGATGTGCGGACCGGCATCATGCCGGGTGACTCGCTCATCGACGGGGTGCTGATACTGGCGGCGGCACTGCTCCTGCTCACCCCCGGTTACATCACTGACGCCGCCGGGCTGCTCCTGCTGCTGCCACCGGCCCGCCGGCCGGTCCGCGCGTATGTAAAACGCCGCCTGCGGCTGGCGATTACAAACCGCCGTGTCCGCGTCTGGACCGGTGGGCCGGACGGAGCGGGCTGGTACGGCCCCGGCGAGCAGCCTCCCCAGCGGCGCAAGGAGCTTGACCATCGTCAATGATCCGGCTGGACGTAAACCTGCCGGCGATAGGCCCGCCCCGGTGAGCCGGCTCACCCTCAACTTCCTTGCGTTCGCCGCCGGGATGACGACCATGGCCACGGAGATGTCAGCCTCCCGGCTGCTGGCGCCGTATTTCGGCAACTCCCTTCTCATCTGGGCCAACCTCATCGGGCTCATCCTCATATATCTCACCGCCGGTTACTTTGTGGGCGGCCGCGTCGCCGACCGCTGGCCCCGGGCGGGGCCGCTCTACTCCCTTACCCTGACCGCAGCCGCAGCCATTGCCCTGGCGCCATTCGTCGCCCATCCGATCATGGAAGTGGCGGTCCGCGGCATCGAGGAAGTTTCCGCGGGCGCTTTTCTGGGCTCGTTCGGGGTGACGGTGCTCCTGTTCGCGGTCCCGGTGACCATTCTGGGGGTGGTGCCGCCGTTCGCCATCCGGCTACGCCTGAAGGAAGTGGAAACAGCCGGCAACGTCTCGGGCGGATTGTACGCCTCTCCACCGTTGGCAGCATCCTGGGCACCTTCCTGCCGGTGCTCCTGCTCATCCCCTGGATCGGCACCCGCGACACCATGCTGGTGTTTGCCACCGTGCTCGGGAGCGTTTCAGCCGCAGGCCGGGGACGGCGGCTGGCAGCCGGCGCGCCGCTGCTGATCATGGCAGGGCTGGCGATACCGCAGGGCGCGATCAAGCCGGCGCCGGGCAACATCTACGAGGCCGAATCCCCGTACCATTACATCCAGGTGGTGCAGAAGCCGGACGGCGCCCGTTACCTGAAGTTGAATGAGGGCTGGGCGGTCCATTCGGTCTTCAAGCCC
>JAJYIN010000198.1 GCA_021790075.1 Actinomycetes bacterium
TCGCGGGCCAGAAGCAGGCGGCGCTGCTTCTCGTCGTAGATGGCGAAGGCGAACATGCCGTTCAGGCGGGTGACGCATTCCGGGCCGTACTCCTCATAAAGGTGGACGATCGCCTCCGTGTCGCAACGGGTCCGGAAAGTATGGCCGCGGGCGGCCAGCTCGTTGTGCAGCTCCGGGAAGTTGTAGATCTCGCCGTTGTAGATCAGCCAGATGCTGCCGTCCTCGTTGGACATGGGCTGGTGGCCGCCTTCCAGGTCGATGATGCTGAGCCGGCGGTGGGCGAAACAGTAGTTCCCCCCTTCACGCCGGCCGCTGTCGTCAGGGCCCCGGTGCTTCATGATCTCAGCCATGCGCTCCACCTGACGGCATTCGCCCTTGGCGATCCGTCCCCGGTGAATAAGCCCTGCGATGCCGCACATATAATTTCCTCTCTGCCTTTTTGCCTAGCTGCCCAGCAGCGTCCTGATCTCGGAGGGGCGCACGCCGCCGGTCACGAGGATCGTCACGGCGTAGGCCGCCAGACCCGTGAAGGTGGCCAGCCAGGGGCTCACGCCGAACAGCAGCAACGCCACGCCGGCCATCACCAGCCCGCCCACGGCCGGGCGGATGAACAGCGTGACGAGGTGCTTTGCGTGAAAGAAGTGACGGTGCAGGTCATAGTATATCTGGACCGCCATCGCCCCGGCTCCGACCACGGTCGCCACGGCCGCCCCCCGGATGCCGAACAGGGGGATGAGGATGAAATTGGCGGCGGCGTTGGCGAGGGCGCCGATCAGCTGCACCCGGGCCGCGGCCCGCTCCCGGCCGATGATCTGCTGCACGTTAAAGCCCAGCGAGACCACCAGGAACAGCGGCAGCGCCCAGATGAGGATCTCCAGCACACCGGCGCTGCCTTCATAGCCGGCCGGGAAATGCGACAGCACCGGCCCCGCGAGCAGCGTGATGGCCAGCGCCGCCGGGATGCCCACCAGCGCCAGCAGCCGGTACCACTGCCAGGTGGTCAGGCGGGCCTGGCCCGGGTCGCGGATGAACGTTTCCGTCAGGGCGGGGAACAGCGTCCGCGAGATGATCATGGGAATCCAGACAAACGGCGTGAACAGGGTGAAGGCCACGTTGAAGACGCCCACCGCGACGTCGCCCTTCAAAAACTCGAGAATGACCACATTGACCCTGAGGAAAGCTATGTTGGCGGCGGCCGCCACCGCGAAGGGGATGGTGGCCACCAGCATCGCCCATAATTCCGTAAGCGAGAAGCGGAAGGAGAACGGGGTGACCGTGCGCGCGACCACGACGAGCCGCACCGTCGATTCGATGGATACCGCGATGATGAATCCCCACATGACGAGCACGACCGAGGCGCCGCTGGCGATAGCAGCAAAACCGATACCCACGTAGATCAACCGGCCCATGAAGGTCAGGAGCGCCGACGTCAGAAAACGCTGGCCGGCGACGAACATGGTCTCGGCGGTGTTGACCAGGCCCGACAGCAGGATGGCAACCATCCCCAGCATCATCAGCTGGAACTTGGGCTCGTCCGGATGCCAGGCGAGCACCAGGATTGCCCCGGCGCCGCTGAAGAAGACCGAGGTGAGCACCTGCAGCAGGAAGATCTCGCCGGCCAGCGCCGGCCGGCGTTCCCAGTGGCGCACCAGCTCCCGGGCGCCCAGCCGGGTAAGGCCCAGGTCGCCAACGGCCGAGAGCAGCTCCACCGTGGCCAGGGCGAAGGACAGGATGCCGAAGAGCTCCGGCCCCAGGCGGGACGCCGCATAGACAAAAAAAGCAATGAACAGGAGGCGGGACATGACCCGGGACCCGAGCTGGTAGCTCGAGTTCCTCAGGACTGTCTTAAAGACTGACACTCTCCGCCATCACTTCAGTCGTCAATGTTTCTCCGGATGGGAAGGATCTTTTTCACGGCCGTCTTCAGCCGGCGTTTGGCCACCAGCTTGGCCGGCGGGGTCAGCTCCCGGTCCGCTTCCTTGAGCATCTGCCGGATGGGAAGGTCGTAGGGACACTTCTCCTCGCACTCGCCGCATTCCTCGCAGCCGGCGGCGGTGACGCCCAGGGCGCTGTATTCTTCCTCGGTCCAGGGGTCGCGGGCGGCGTAGCGGCAGTGGTAGTTGGCCAGCCAGAGGATCTTGGGGATGTTGACATTGTTCGGGCAGGGCTGGCAGTACTCGCAGCGGCGGCAGAAGGTGTTGCCCAGCTGGCTGGCGTTCTCCAGCAGCTCGTCCTCCTCTGCCTCCGTGAGCGGCCTGAACTCGCTGACGGTGCGCAGGTTGGCCTCCACCTCGGCCACGTTCTTCATGCCCACCAGTACCGCGTCCGCGGGGGAATTGAGACAGAAACGGATGCCCAGGGCCGGGTCGTCGAGGGTGCCGCCGCAGACCGGCTTCATGGCGATGATGCCAATGTTCATCTCCCGGGCCAGCGGCATCAGCTCTTCCTCCGCCTCCCTGTCCACTACATTGATGGGAGGCATGACCGTGGCGAACTCCCCCGTGCGGACCGCCCTGGCCAGCACCGAGGGCCGGTGGCCGGTGACGCCCACATAGCGGACCTTGCCCGCCTCCTGGGCCGCTCTGAGCGCTTCCAGGGCGCCGCCGGGGGCCAGCACCTTGGCCAACTGCTCCTCGGTCTTGAGGCTGTGCACCTGATAGAGATCGACGTAATCCGTGCCCAGCCGCCTCAGGCTCTGGTTGATGGCGTTCTCCATGCCCTGCCGGTCGCGGCAGGGTGATTTGCTGGCGATGACAAACCGGTCGCGGCCTCCCTTGAGGGCGTAGCTGAGCTTCTCCTCGCTGTCGCCATAGCCCTCGGCGGTGTCGGCGAAGTTGATGCCGCCGTCAAGGGACGCGCGAATGACCTCGCGCGCCTCCGCGGGAGTCAGTTTTATGAGGGGGATGCCTCCCAGCCCCAGCCGGTAGACATCGAGATCTGTTCGTCCCAGACGAGCCATTTCCAAAGTAAAATAAAAGGCTAGTTACATCTTTCAGTAGCGTACCATAACGTGGGACCAGCGGTGGCGCGGCTGCCTTTGCCCCACTGTCTCTTGCCCGATTTGCCCGTCCCCGACAGTCCTTTGCCCGACTGGCCCGTCGCCGACTGTCTCTTGCCCGACCATCTTTTTCCCGATCATCCCTTTCCCTGCTTTCCCGGCCGGCCGAGCCATCCTCTGCCGGGGACCCCTTCCGCGGCCATCACCACCACCGCGTAAACAGCCAGGCCCGCCGCCAGCGCTGCGGCGATGCCGAACCCCTTGAACAGGAGCGCGGCGCCCGCCATGAACAGGCCCGCCCCGACGGGGAGGTCGATGGCGGCCGCCAGGCTGTGCTCCGGCGCCAGCAGGTGCCGCCGGAGCAGCCAGTGGATTTGCGCCAGCCATAGAATCGTGGTAGCGACCATGGCCGCCGCCGCTCCCCTCACCCCGAAACCAGGGATGAGAGAGAAGTCAAGGACCACGATGATGGCCGCCGTAACCAGG